>NZ_JBHSRF010000007.1:0-223734 GCF_042658925.1 Sphaerisporangium aureirubrum | reverse complement strand
GGGGATCTGGTGCTCAGTCTGCACGCGGATTCGCGGGTGTACGCGGGGGGGCGGGCGCCTCGGTTTCTGTTGACGGTGGTGAACACGGGGCGGCTCGCTTGCGCGGTGGATCTCGGGCGGCGGGCGGTCGAGACGCTGATCACCTCTGGGGGGGATCGGATCTGGTCGACCACGGACTGTGTCAGCGGGGCGGGGAAGGATGTCCGCACCCTGAGCAGGGGGGTGCCGCACGTGACGGAGGTGCGGTGGGACCGGCGGAGGTCCGGGGCCGACTGCCGGTCGGAACGGCCGGTCGCACGGCCGGGGACCTACGTGGCGACGGCCCGGCTGGGTGGGCTGCGTAGCCATGAACTGATCTTCCAGCTGCGCTGAGGGCCTGCGGTGGGGGCCTGCGCTAAGGACCTGCGCTGAGGGCCTGCGGTGGGGGCCTGCGCTAAGGACCTGCGCTGAGGGCCTGCGGTGGGGGCCTGCGCTGAGGGGCTGTGGTGAAGGGCTGCGCTGAGGGCCTGTGGAAGGGGCTGCGGTGAGTGAGGGGCAGGGGTGAGGGGCTGCGGTGAGGGGCTGTGGGGTGGGTTAGACGTAGCGTTCCAGGATGGAGGCTTCGGCCAAGCGGGAGAGGCCCTCGCGGACGCTGCGGGCGCGGGACTCGCCTACGCCGCCTACGGACTGGAGGTCGGCGGTGCTGGCCGCCAGGAGCTTCTGGAGGCCGCCGAAGTGGTCGACGAGGCGGTCTACGACGCTGCCGGGGAGGCGGGGGACCTTGGCCAGCAGGCGGAAGCCTCGGGGGCTGACGGGGCCGTCCAGGGCCTCGGAGCCGGCGTGGCCCAGCACGCGGCCTACGGCGGTGAGGTCCAGGAGGTCGGAGGCGGACAGGCGGTCGAGCTCGGCCAGGGACTCGGGGACGCGGCGCGGGCGGCGTTCCTTGCCGGAAGGGAGGTAGTCGCGCATGATCAGGTCGCGGTCGCCCTCGACGCCGGCCACCAGCTCGGCCAGTTGCAGGGACAGCAGCCGCCCGTCGGTGCCGAGCTCGACGACGTATCCCTCGATCTCGCCGGCGATGCGGCGCACCATTTCGAGCCGCTGCACCACCACCGCGACGTCGCGCGCCGTGACGAGGTCCTCGATCTCCAGGGCGGACAGTGTGCCGGACACCTCGTCGAGGCGCATCTTGTAGCGCTCGAGGGTCGCCAGAGCCTGGTTCGCCTTGGACAGGATCGCCGCCGACTCCTCCAGGACGTACCGCACGCCGTCGAGGTAAAGGGCGATGATGCGCATGGACTTGCTGATCGAGATCACCGGGAAGCCGGTCTGCTTGGCGACCCGCTGGGCGGTGCGGTGGCGGGTGCCGGACTCGTTGGTGGGCAGCGCGGAGTCGGGCACGAGGTGCACGGCGGCCCGCACGATCTTGTTGGCGGCGTAGTCGAGCACGATGGCGCCGTCCATCTTGGCCAGCTCGCGCAGCCGGGTCGCGGAGAACTCGACGTCCAGCATGAACCCGCCGGTGCAGACGCTCTCGACCTCGGTGTCGTACCCGAGGACGATGAGCGCTCCGGTGTGCCCGCGGAGGATGCGCTCCAGGCCGTCGCGCAGGTCGGTGCCCGGAGCGAGCGAGGCAAGGATGGATCTTCGCCGCTCGTCGATCCCCTTGTCGATGTTTGCCACATGGCCCCCGGTGGTCGCTGACGTCGCCCAGTTTACCGGGGAGGGGCCGTCCGGGCCGGGACACAGCGCCCCGAGCCCGGCGCCGTCCCCGCGCGGTCAGGTGACATGGGTGAGGGCGTCCCAGACGTTCTCGGCCTCGGTGACGTCGAACCCCGAGGTCAGGGCGGTGGTGCGCACCGGGGTGCGGGCCACCGGGACGGGCCGCAGCGAGTCGCGTCCCTCGGTGCCGGGCGGCGGCGTGTCCTGGTCGAGCGAACCCGCGGGCACCAGGGCGCGGGTGAAGCCCAGCCGGGCCGCCTCGGCGACCCGCCGCCGGATGTCGCGGACCGGCCGCAGCTCCCCGGCCAGCCCGACCTCGCCCAGCACGACCAGCCCGGACGGCAGGGGCCGGTCACCGGCCGCGCTGGCCACGGCGAGCATGACCGCGAGGTCCACCGCGGGGTCGTTCAGCCGGATGCCGCCCACGGTGGCGGTGAAGACGTCGCAGCCGCTCAGCCGGGCGTTCAGCCGCCGCTCCAGTACCGCGAGGATCATCGTGACCCGGAACGGGTCGAGGCCGGAGGTGGACCGGCGGGGCTGCTGGGCGTCGGTGGGCCCGACCAGGGCCTGCACCTCGGCGGGCAGCGGGCGGGTGCCCTCGACGGTGACGGTGACGCAGGTGCCGGGCACCGGCTCGGACCGGCGGGACACGAAGAGCCCGCTCGGGTCGGGCAGGCCCTGGATGCCGCGCTCGTTGAGGTCGAAGCAGCCGACCTCCTCGGTGGGGCCGTAGCGGTTCTTGACGCAGCGGACCATGCGCAGCCGGGAGTGGCGGTCGCCCTCGAAGTGGAGCACCACGTCGACCAGGTGTTCCAGCACGCGGGGCCCGGCGATCGAGCCGTCCTTGGTGACGTGGCCGACCAGCACGGTGGACAGGCCGCGTTCCTTGGCCATGCGGACGAGGTTGCCGGTCACCTCTCGGACCTGGGTCACCCCGCCGGGCACGCCGGTGGTCTGGGTGGAGCCGATGGTCTGCACCGAGTCGACGATCAGCAGCCGGGGCTGGACCTTCTCGACGTGGCTGACCAGCGCGGCGAGGTCGGTCTCGGCGGCGAGGTAGAGCTGGTCCTGGATGGCGCCGATGCGGTCGGCGCGCATGCGGACCTGGGCGGCGGACTCTTCGCCTGTGACGTAGAGAACGGTCTCGTGGCGCGCGATGCTGGCGGCGGCCTCCAGCAGCAGGGTGGACTTGCCGATGCCGGGCTCGCCGGCCAGCAGCACGACGGCGCCGGGCACGAGGCCCCCGCCGAGCACCCGGTCGAGCTCGCCCACGCCGGTGGTGCGCGCCCGGGCGAACTCGGCCTTGACCTGGCCGATCGGCAGCGCGGGCGCGGTGACGGCGCCGCCCTGGACGACGTGGACGCCGGCCCGGGCACCCTCTTCGTCGACCGTGCCCCACGCCTGGCACTCGCCGCAGCGGCCCACCCACTTGGTGGTGCGCCAGCCACACTCGGCGCAGCGGTAGCCGGGCTTCTGCGTCTTGGTCATGCGGGCACGCTATCCGGCCCCGGTGACAAACCGCGCTCAGAACAGACGCCACCGCAGGACATTGGGGTAGTCGATCTCCAGTCCCGGGGTCGCCGCGACGGCCTCCTCGGCGACGTCGGGGGCGAACTCGATGCGCAGCACCGCCTCGAGGTCGGCTCGCGCGGCGAAAGCCATGCGCAGGTCGAGGTCGCGGCGCATCCACCCCTGCCGGGTCCAGAACGCCTCCACACGCTCGGGGGAGTACGCCGGCACGGTGCGGGTGAACCACCGCCCGAACGCCCCCCGCGCGCCGTCCAGGTCCACCACGAAGGCCGCGCCGCCCCGGCGCACGACCCTGGACAGCTCCTTGAGGCCGGGCTCGCAGCCGGGGCCGAAGAAGTACGCCCAGCGGGCCACCGCGACGTCCACCGAGGCGTCCGGCAGCGGCAGGGCCTGCGCGGTGGCGGTGTGGACGGTCACCGACGGCATGCCGCGGCAGCGCTCGGCGGCGCCGGCGGCGAGCCTCGGGTGCGGCTCCACACCGACGACCTGACGGGCCGTGGCGGCGTACCCGGGCAGGTGGTAGCCGGTGCCGCACCCGACGTCCAGCACGACGCCCCCGTCCCACGGCCGGATCGCCCTCATGGCCGCGTCCGCGACCCCGTCCGGGTCGACGGCGCGGTTCTCCAGCTCGTAGACCTCCGGGGTGTTCCAGATGTTGGGGCTCGGGATGGCCCCCTTCGCGATCCGCGCCATGGAGCACACGCTAGACCAGGTCTCGGACGGGACGGCTTGTTATGATCTCGGTGGCATCCGGGTTGCGGAGCGCCACCTGTCCGCGACCCGGCTTAGGCTGGCTATTGTGACCGACGTCATCCGAGTGCCGAATGCCAAGATCGCTCTGTCCACCGCGTCGGTGTATCCGGAGCGCACTCCGGACGCCTTCGAGCTGGCCGCGCGGCTCGGCTACGACGGCGTCGAGGTCATGGTGGGCGCCGATCCGGTGAGCCAGGACATCGACGTGCTGGAGCGGCTGGCCGACCATTACCACGTGCCGGTGCTGGCCGTGCACGCCCCGTGCCTGCTGGTCACCCAGCGCGTGTGGGGCCGTGACCCCTGGGCCAAGCTCGTCCGCGCCCAGAAGGCCGCGGAGCGCCTCGGCGCGCGGACCGTCGTGGTCCACCCGCCGTTCCGCTGGCAGCGCGACTACGCCCGCGACTTCGAGACCGGTCTGGCCCGCATGCGCGAGGAGACCGACGTGACCTTCGCGGTGGAGAACATGTTCCCCCTGCGCGCCCGGGGCGCCGAGGTCGTGCCGTACTCCCCGGGCTGGAACCCCATCGACCAGGACTACCCCCAGGTCACGCTGGACCTGTCCCACACCGCCGTGTCGGGGTCCGACGCCGTCGAGATGGCCGAGAAGCTCGGCGACCGGCTGGCCCACCTCCACCTGGCCGACGGCATCGGCACCACGAACAAGGACGAGCACCTGGTGCCGGGCCGGGGCAGCCAGCCGTGCGCCCGCATCCTGGAGCGGCTGGCCACCAGCGGCTACGGCGGCCTGATCGTGCTGGAGATCAACACCCGCAAGGCGGTGGGGCGCAGCGAGCGCATCGACGACCTGGCCGAGGGCCTGGCGTTCGCCCGTTTGCACTTCGCCGCCTCCTCGACGGCGTGATCTACTCGTCGCCATGAGTCATGAGGTGTTCGACCGGGTCGCCGAGTACTACGACGCCGCCAGGCCGGGCTACCCCGACGGCGTGTACGACGCGGTGGCCGCGCTGTGCGCGATGTCCCTGGACGGCGCCGTCGTGGTGGACGTCGGCGCGGGCACGGGCATCGCGACCCGGGGCCTGCTGGCGCGCGGCGCCCGGGTGACGGCGATCGACCCCGGCCAGCGCATGCTGGCCCGCCTGATGGCCCATTCGGCGTCCCCTGGCGTGGTCGTGGGGGACGGCAACGCGCTCCCGCTGCGCTCGGGTGTCGCCGACCTCGTCTGCTACGCGCAGTCGTGGCACTGGCTGCGGCCCGCGGACTCCATCGGGGAGGCCGTGCGGGTGCTGCGCCCCGGCGGCGTGGTGGCGGCGTGGTGGAACACCGTGGACCTCGGCGCCACGCCGGACGACGCGCAGGGGACCGGCCCGGACTGGCTGGTGGCCTTCGAGCGGCGGCTGGCCGCGAGCTGCCCGGCGTACTGGGGCCCGGCGCTGCCGCAGTGGCGGGTGCCCCAGGTGGCCAAGGCCATGGGCGAGGCGGGCCTGGACGTCCAGGAGGCGTGGATCCACTGGGTGCGGCAGGTGAGCGTCGACGACATGATGCTCGACCTGCGCTCCCACTCGTTCGTCGCCGCGCTCGGCGAGGAGGCGGCCGCCGAGGTGCTGAGGCGCGAGCGCGGCGAGTTGCGCAAGGCGGCCCCGGACGGCGAGCTGGAGGTGCCGATGCGCGTCTATCTCGCGATGGCCCGCACGGCGCGGGACGCCGATGGCTGACGGCACGGCACGGAGGCGCCCGGGACGGCGTCCCGGGCTGACCGACACGCGGGGCGAGATCATCGCCGCGGCCAGCAAGGTCTTCGCCGACAAGGGCTTCGACAAGGCCACGATCCGCGGCATCGCCAGGGAGGCCGGGGTGGATCCCGCCCTGGTCCATCACTATTTCTCCACCAAGGAAGGCATCTTCGTCGCGGCGCTGCGCCTGCCGGCCGATCCCTCCACGGCGCTACCGCTGATCCTCCAGGGGCCGCGCGAGCAGATCGGCGAGCGCCTGGTGCGGTTCATCCTGACCCTGACGGCCAACGCCGAGGCCCGCGAGCCGGTGCTGGCGCTGGTGCGCAGCGCCGCCACGAACGAGCAGGCGGTGCTGATGGTGCGGGAGTTCCTGACCCGGGCCATCCTGGACCGCGTGGTGGAGATGCTCGGCGTGTCGCGGCTGCGCATGGAGGTGGCGTTCGCCCAGATGTTCGGGGTGATCATGCTGCGGTACGTTCTGCGGGTGGAGCCGCTGGCCTCGGTCGAGATCGAGGAACTGGTCGAACTGCTGGCCCCGACGATCCAGCGTTATCTGGGAGAGGAATGATCGGCCCCGCGCGGACGGCGTCCAGAGCACTCTTCTAGTATCGATTCTGGTATCGGTCGCCGGCCCTGCGGGTCAACCGGGGTGCACCCATAAGTTACCGGCGGGTAGTATTCGGGTGCCACCGGTCACGAGCGGTGCCCGGGCGGCCACGCCGTAGATAGGAGGACCCGTGCTCCTTGTAGCGATCATCGGGCTGGTCATGACCGCGGCCGCGATCGCGGTCGCCGGCCGCCGCGTGCGCTACCTGCACCGGCTCGCCACCAGCGGCCAGCCCGCCCCCGAGCGCCTCGCCTACGCGAAGGCGAACGCCGGAGCCGAGCTCAGGGCGCAGCTGGTCGAGGTGTTCGGGCAGAAGAAGCTGCTGAAGTGGACGCCCTCGGGCGCCGCGCACTTCGTGGTGTTCTGGGCGTTCGTGATCCTCGCGACCGTCTACCTGGAGGCGTACGGCGCGCTGATCCAGGGCGCGGTCACCGGCACCCCCGACTTCCACATCCCGCTGGTCGGCACCTGGCCGGTCCTCGGGTTCCTCCAGGACCTCATCGCGGTGGCCTGCCTCCTCGGCCTCGCCGCCTTCGCGGCCATCCGGGTCGCCAACTCGCCGAAGAAGCTCGGCCGTGAGTCGCGGTTCAGCGGCTCGCACCTCGGCGGCGCCTGGCTGATCCTGTTCATGATCTTCAACGTGATCTGGACGCTGTTCCTGTTCCGCGGCGCGTCGATCAACACCGGCAACTTCCCCTACGACTCCGGCGCCTTCGCCTCCCAGGGCGTGGCGGCGCTGCTGCGCCCCCTCGGCGAGGGCGTCAACGACGCGCTGGAGCCGGTCGGCCTGCTGCTGCACCTCGGCGTCATGCTGGTGTTCCTGGTCATCGTGGTGAACTCCAAGCACCTGCACATCGGCACCGCGCCGCTGAACGTCATGTTCTCCCGCCGCCCGGACGGCCTCGGCGCCGTGCCGGAGATGCGCAGCAACGGCAAGGTGATCGACTTCGAGGAGGCCGACCCCGACACCGACGTCTTCGGCCGGGGCAAGCTGGAGGACACCACCTGGAAGGGCTTCCTCGACTTCTACACCTGCACCGAGTGCGGCCGCTGCCAGTCGCAGTGCCCGGCGTGGAACACCGGCAAGCCCCTTTCGCCCAAGATGCTCATCCTGGACCAGCGCGACCACGCCTTCGCCATCGCGCCGTACCTCCTGGCCACCGAGGAGGAGCGCGCGAAGCTCCCCGAGGACGTGCTGGCCCTGGCCGGCATGCCGCTGGTCGGCGAGAACGGCGTGATCCACCCGGACGTGCTGTGGTCCTGCACCAACTGCGGGGCGTGCGTCGAGCAGTGCCCGGTCGACATCGAGCACATCGACCACATCATCGACATGCGCCGCTACCAGGTGATGATCGAGTCCAGCTTCCCGTCCGAGGCGGGCGTGATGCTGAAGAACCTCGAGAACAAGGGCAACCCCTGGGGCGTGCCCGAGATGAAGCGGGCCGAGTGGATCGAGGAGCTGGCCTCCCGCGAGGTCGACCCGATCGAGGTCACCCTCGTCGAGGACAAGATGCCCGAGGACATGGAGTACCTCTTCTGGGTCGGCTGCGCCGGCGCCCTGGAGGACCGGGCCAAGAAGACCACCAAGGCCGTCGCCGAGCTGCTCCACATGGCCGGCGTGCGCTTCGGCGTGCTCGGCCCGATGGAGGCCTGCTCCGGCGACCCCGCGCGGCGGCTCGGCATGGAGTTCCTGTTCAACATGCTCGCCCAGCAGAACATCGAGACGCTGACCGAGGCGGGCGTCACCAAGATCGTGGCGACCTGCCCCCACTGCTTCAACACGCTGGCCAACGAGTACCCGCAGCTCGGCGGCACCTTCGAGGTCGTGCACCACACCCAGCTGCTGGCCAAGCTGGTGGAGGACGGCAAGCTCACCCCGATCACGCCGATCGAGGAGAAGATCACCTACCACGACCCGTGCTTCCTCGGCCGGCACAACAAGGTGTACGCCCAGCCGCGCGACATCATGGCCAAGGTGCCCGGCGTGCGCACGCAGGAGATGCACCGCTGCAAGGACCGCGGCTTCTGCTGCGGCGCGGGCGGGGCGCGCATGTGGATGGAGGAGCGCATCGGCAAGCGCATCAACACCGAGCGGGTGGACGAGGCGCTCACCACCGACCCCGACCGCGTGTCCACCGCGTGCCCCTTCTGCCTCGTGATGCTCGGCGACGCGATCAACGAGAAGAAGAACAGCGGCGAGGCCAAGGAGACGCTCGAAGTCGTGGACGTGGCGCAACTCCTGGTCACTTCAGTGAAGGGTGGGACGGTCACTCCCTCGGACCCCGCGTAGGGGGCCCGAAACCCTTTCTCCACATATCGATGAAATAACGGTAACCTCAACGTCGCGGCTCAATCGACGGGGAGGGGGCGCCGGTGCGCGTTGTCGTTACCGATGCCGAGGTCACCATGGCCGACGTCCTCTCGCTTCGTCTTGCCATCGAGGAGCCCCTTCCCGAGGGTACGCGGCTGGTGTTCCGGCAGCGCAGCGGCGGCGCGGAGAGCTCGGTGATCCTCGGCACGCCGGGCGCGGAGGCGCACGACGTGTCGGTGGCGGTCTCGCTGGCGCCCCTCGCGCTGACCCCTGGCCGCTGGGACACCTACCTGGAGCACGGCGAGCCGGGACGTCCGGGCGGCCGCACCCGGGTCCAGTGCGTCGACCCCGGCTTCTCGCTGGACCGCCTGGACGCCTACGCGCTGAGCCGCCGCACCCTGGCCTACCGCGCCTACCGCACGCTGAACGGCTTCCTGGCGCTGCGCATCGCCGCGGCCGAGCCGGTGGCCGACGTGCGCGCGGTGTGGTTCCGTGAGGGGCGTTTCGAGGTCACCGGCCTGCTGGCCTACACCGGCTTCACCGACGACGACTCCCACCACACCGCCCGCCTCGCGCTGCGCCCCCCGGCGGGGCCCGACGGCGCGGTGACCGCCGTCGCGACCGTGCAGGGCGTGCGGTTCCACGCCGCGCTGTCGCTGTGCGACGTGATCGCCGCCACCCCCGAGTACGAGGGGCTGTGGGAGCCGTCCCTGGAGGTGGACGGCCTCGCCGAGCCGCTGCCGCTCGGGGCGCGCATCGACGACGTGGACGGCAAGCGCCGCCGGGTGCAGTACCCCGACACCGAGGTGGACGGCGTGCCGATCCGCCCCTGCTACACCGCGGACGACGAACTGCGCCTCGAGGTGGGTGGATGAAGATCTGCTTCCTGCTTCCCTCGGCGTACGGAATGCGGGGCGACACCAGGGCCGTGATCAACCTCGCCACCGAGCTGGCGACGCGGCACGAGGTGCAGATCGTCAGCGTCCGGAGGGTGCGGGAGGCGCCGTTCTTCCCCATCGACGGCAAGGTGTCGGTGCGCTGGCTGGTCGACGCCCGTCCCGGGGTGCGCCATCTGCTGCCGCGCGGCCAGATGCGCACCGAGATGGCCCTGTGGCGCACGCTGCGCGGCCTGCGGGCCGACGTGCTGGTCACCACCCGGGCGAGCCTCGGGGTGCAGGCCGCGCGGCACGTGCCCCGTGACATCGTGCGGCTGGCCCGCGAGTGGGCCCGCCCGTCCATCCCCGGCGCGGTCCGACGGTTCTACCCCAAGCTCGACGCCGTTGTGGCGTCGACCGAGACGACCAAGGACGAGTTCCTGCGGCTGCTGGACGGCGCGGGGCCGCCGGTCGAGATCATCCCGGACGCCCTGCCGCGCGGCCCGTGGCCGAGGTCGCGCATGGACAACCGCATCGTCTCGGCGGGCGGGCGGTGGCTGCCCGGCAAGGCGTTCGACACGCTGATCCGCGCGTTCGCCATCGTGGCGGACAAGCGCCCCGACTGGCGGCTGCGCCTGTACGGCGGCGGCCCCGAGGAGAAGCGGCTGAGAGCGCTGGTCGGCGACCTCGGCCTGCACAACAACGTGTACTTCATGGGCACCACCCCCGACCTGCAGGGGGAGTTCGCCAAGGCGTCCATCGTGGCCGTCACCTCGCACGCCGAGTCGCCCGGCATGACGGTGATCGAGGCACTCGCGTGTGGTGTCCCCGTGGTGGGCTTCGAGGGCACCCGCGGGCCGGGGGAGTTCGTCACCGCCGGGCGGGACAGCGTGCTGGTCTCCCGAGGCGAGCAGGAGCTCCAGGCGTACGCGGCGGCGCTGCTCGCGCTGATCGACGACGGGCGGCGCCGGATGGTGCTGGCGGCCGGGGCCAGGGAGGCGGCGGCGGCGCACGAGGCGTCCGTCGTGGCCGGCCGCTGGGAGGAGATGTTCGAACGTCTGCGCGCCCGCTGAGATACCCCGAAGAGGTATCCTGGGCGATATGCATGGGTACAGCGCCGACAAGCAGGCCTATCTCACCAGGCTCCGCCGGATCGAGGGCCAGATCCGCGGCCTCCAGCGCATGGTCGAGGAGGACGCCTACTGCATCGACGTGCTGACCCAGGTGTCGGCGGCCACTCGCGCCCTGCAGGCGGTGGCGCTCGGCCTTCTGGAGGACCACATCGGCCACTGTGTCACCGACGCGATCAGCGCCGGCGGGCCCGAGGCCGAGGCGAAGGTCAAGGAGGCCTCGGCGGCGATCGCCAGGCTGGTGCGGTCCTAGTCCGGTGCTGGTGCGGCGCTAGTTCGGCGGTAGTGCGCCCGCGTGGTTCCACAGGGCCCGGCGGCCCGTCCGGACTAGTCCGGTACGTGGGGTGAGGGACCCTTTCACAAAACCGTCCCGAACTCCCAGGGAGTCCGGGACCAGTTCTGCGAGCTCCTTCAGTGACTCACCGAAGTGCGCAATCCGAGCGCGTTGTCGAGTTCATCCAACGTCAGCTCTCGTTCGCTGACAGCGACGGCGCTGAGCACCTCCGCGTAGAGCGCGATCTCGTCCAACGCGACACGGTCATGGACCCTTGAGTCCAGGTTGTCGTGCCCCACCGCGTCGTCCTTCCTTCCGCAGCCCACACCCACTTCGAGGTTACGACCGGTCGGGCTTTCGACGACATGGCCCATCGTGACCATTCGCCAGACCCTCCCGTGTCCCTGTGGAGACCATTTCCCGGTTCCGAGATCACAATTCCGTCAAAACCACTGATAGGAGGGCGGGGAATGATATACGCGGAGTAAGTAAAAAATAGCCCAATAACCCGTTTAGTCGGGCCCATGGGCGTCAGGTGTGGCGTATCCATTGCGACGAGACATCTGGGACTCCAGGTAATGGGTCCGCGGGGTCGTCGCGCTCGTGGATCAAGCATCGTACCGTGGCGGCGGACACCGGGAACCCGTGGGCGGGCGGCTCGGTCCCGGTCAGCCGGCACCACGCCAGCCCGGTGGCGTACCCCGCCCCGAGGAGCGTGGCCGCCGACGCGCGGTCCGGCGGCAGCACGTCCGGCGCGGGCTCGCCGGCGCGCGGCCAGCAGTCCCTGAGCGGGTGCTCGGGGGCCGACAGCGCCATGTGGTACGTCCGGCGCGACTCGGCGTCCAGCCACGGGTACAGCCGCCCCGTGGCCTCCGGGGCGACGGTCTGCACGTCGGCGGCGAGCAGCGCCGCGGCCACCGTCCGGGGGTCGGCGCCCCGGTCGCCGACGAACGCGAGCGCCTGCACCATGTCGTACAGCACGTGCCGGAAGTGCTCCTCCGGCGCCGTCTCCGGCAGCACGGCCCCGGCGAGGTGGCCGGGGCAGCGGGCCAGCCACGTGCGCCGCAGCGTGGCGGCGTCCCTGGCGTGGTGGTCCAGCCAGGGCCGGGCCGCCAGCGGCTCCACCATCGCCAGCAGCGCCTCCGCGCGCGGGGCGAACCGCCGGTCGGCCCGCAGCACCCGTGCCGTCGCCGTCGCCAGCCCGGCGAGGCGCAGCGCGGCGCCCTGCGCGCCCCGGCCGAGCGGGTCGGCGTACAGGTCGATCAGCGCGGACAGCGGCACCGGCGGCAGCCACCGCACCCAGTCGTCACCCGGCAGCGGCCGGGACAGGAACTCCCCGAACATCGACAGCAGCACCTCGTTGCCGTCGAACGCCGGGGCGTAGGCGCACCACATGACGGTGCCCCAGACCATCGCCACCGCGGCCGGCACGTCGTCGTGGAACGACTCGCGCAGCGGCCCCGCGACCCCGATGAACTCGCCGAGGCCGCGCTGCGCGTCCAGCACGCCGCGCAGGCCCTCGGTGATGCCGCGCGGCACGTCGGGACCGACGAACGCCTGCGCCGACCCGCGGTCGAAGGCCAGATGGGCGGCGCGGGGCAGCAGGTGCTCGGGCACCGCGGGCGCGGGGTACGGGGGCCGGGCGGCCGAGCGCACGTCCTCGGCCGCGGGGGGCGCGGACAGGTGCCACAGGCCGTCGGACCGGTCGTGGCGGTACCAGCGGGCGTGCGCGCCGAACAGCCAGCACCCGCCGTCCTCGGTGGCGATCAGCCGGGCGGCCATCGCCTGCGCCTGCGTGGGAGCCGGTACGTCCGCCCACCGGGGGTCCGCGACCATGGCGCGGACGTCCCGTTCGATGGCGTCGAAAGGATCCCACTGCACGGCGGCAATGCTACTGCCGGGAATGTCCCGGCTCCCGTCCCCTGACACACCGCGCGCGTGTCACGAGGACGGCAGCGGGAGGGCGGCGCGGTGGAGGGCGGCCTTGGCCATGTAGTTGGCCGGGGTGTTCGCGAAGGAGGCGCGGTCGGCTTCGGTGAGCTCGCGGACCACCTTGCCGGGCACCCCGGCGACCAGCACCCCGGACGGGACGCGCCTGCCCGGCGTCACCACGCACCCGGCGGCCACCAGCGTGCCCGCGCCGATCCGCGCGCCGTTCAGCACGATCGCGCCGATGCCGACCAGCGCGCCGCTCTCCACGTGGGCGCCGTGCACCGTCGCGCGGTGGCCGAGGCTGACCCGATCCTCAAGGACGGCGGGCAGCCCCGGGTCGGCGTGCAGGCAGCACAGGTCCTGGATGTTGCACTCCTCGCCGACCTCGACGGCCTCGTCGTCGCCGCGCAGCACCGAGCCGTACCACACGCTGGTCGCCCGCCCGAGCCGCACCCGGCCCACGACGACCGCGGTGGGCGCCACGTAGGCTTCCGGGTGCACGGAAGGCACGGCGTCGCCCAGCGCGGCGAGATACGGCGCGGACGGCACGGCGTGGGGACCGGTCGGCTCACTCATGATCGTCATGATGTCACGCGGGCCGGAGCGCGTTCCCGCCCGGCGGGCGGGCCGTAAGGGTTCGCGAACACGTCAGGCGTTCGGGTTGCGGAGTGCGGCCGATGGCAGGAAAGTCGTGTCCTGACGTGTCGCGTCACCGAACGGAACACCCCCACACTCGCATCCAGACCCCCAGGGCTCAGCCATGACGAACCAGCACGACAGCTTTCCCGACATGATGCACGAGGACCTCGGCTTCGAGGTGGTGATGCGCGGATACAGCCGCCGCCAGGTCCACGACCACATGACCCGCATGCGCAACCAGATCCGCGACCTCGAGGAGCGGCTGGCACGTGCCATCGATCAGGCCGAGCAGGGCCGGGTGGAGCTGGCGGAGGCCCGCAGGCGTCTAGCCGAGGCCCCCCAGGACTACGACGAGATCGGCGAGCGCCTGAGCGCCATCCTGAAGCTCGGCGAGGAGGAGGCGCGCGCCAAGCGGCAGGCGGCCGACAACGACGCCGCCAAGGTGCGCGACGACGCCTCCGCCGAGGCCGAACGCATCCTCACCGCCGCGCAGGCCGAGGCGGAGCGCCGGGTGCACGAAGCGACCACCTCCGCCGAGCGCCTGCTCGCCCAGGCCGGGTCGGACGCCGAGGAGACCCTGGGCGCGGCGCGCTCGGAGTCCGAGGACACCCTGCGCAACGCCCGCGCCGAGGCCGACCGCACGCTGACCTCCGCGCAGCGCGACGCCGAGCGGCTGGTCACCGACGCCAACGCCGAGGCCGAGGCCACCCTCGGCTCCGCGCGGTCCGAGGCCGAGTCCACGCTGAAGACCGCGAAGGCCGAGGCCGGGGACACGCTGGGCTCCGCGCAGCGCCGGGCCTCGTCCCTGGACGAGCACACCGGCCGCCGGGTGACGTTCCTCACCGACACCCACACCGAGGTCATGCGCCGTCTCAACGAGATGGGCATCGTGCTCACCGACCTGCTGAAGCGCGAGAACACCGCGGGCCCGCTCATCGACGAGGCCTCCGTCCTGCCCCCGCGCCCCGTCATCGGTACCGTCGACGACCCCGACACCGACCCCGCGCCGTCCCCCAAGGACTCCGGCCAGGCGGACGACTCCGCCGGTGAGCCCGCCGCCGAGGGCGAGCCCGAGGGCCCCGCCGGCACCGGCCCGGCCGACGACCCCTTCCACGACCGTTTCGACCAGGACTACGGCACCGGCGACGACGTGTTCGGTACCGGCGGGACCTTCGGCAAGAAGCCGCAGCCCGAGTCCGTTCCGCAGGACGCCGCCCCTGCCGCGGAGCCCGTCCGTGACCCGTTCGAATCCCTCACGCCCGACGAGGAGACCCGCGACGTCCGCGGCTCCCGCTACGACCGCCCCGTGGCCACGTCGCCCGACGTCCCCGACGCCCACACCCCCGGCCGCATCCGCGGCTTCTTCGAGAAGGTCGACCCGGCCTCGTCCTCGCCCACCGAGGACGGCTCCCACAAGTAAACGCGACGCCGGCCCCCGCCCGCGGCGGGGGCCCATGGGGCCCACGGGGGAACCCGTGGGCCCGCTGGGCTTGTCGCGGAAATCTCCGCCCCCGATCGGGTCGGAGGTTTTCGCGCCTGTCGCCGGCTGGCGCGGGCGATCAGGTCTACGGGGGTGCCGTCCCGTGTGGATCCGGCTCGTCCGGGCCGGGGGCGGCGGGGGGCGCCTCGGGAGTGGCCGGGCCCGCCTCGCGTGTGGCTCCGTCCGGCTCGGCCGCCCCCACGGTGGCCGAGTCAGGGGTGGGTGGCGCCGGAGGCGGATGGCGGGACGGCTCCAGGAGTGGCGCGGTCACCGGGGTCCGGTGGGCGGCGGACATGCATTCGTGTTGTTCCAGCAGGCCGAGGCGCAGGCCGGCCGGGTCGTCGGCGTCGATGGTCATGGCGCAGCCGGCTTTGCGTTCCGCGTCGCTGAGCGGGTGGTGCCTGGTGGCCCACCAGCGTCCGGCGTCACTCCGCCAGATGGTCCAGTCAGGGAACTCCCGGGCGATTTCGGCGAGGTGCCGGTCAAACGACATCCCGTCCACCCTTCCCGCGGTGAGGGCCAGGTTTGTACCGTTCCTCTTCACGTTGCGGGACATCTCTAGAGAAATCAATGTTCGAGGCGGACAGGTCAACCTAACGCCGGGGGAAAGACCTTGACTCAGGCGTCGAAGTCGTACTGAAGTACATAGGACGCCGCGTCCATGATCATCTTGTTCAGCTCCACGGCCGTCCCTCCGGCGGCGTACGCGGCGCGGCACACCACGATCACCGGTGTCCCCGCGGGCAGGTCGAGCTTGGCCGACTCCTCCGGGGTGGGCATGCGCGCCCGCACCTCCTCGGTGAAGTGCGCGGGCGCGTGCCCGAGGTCGCGCAGCCGCGCGTACACGCCGCCGGGGCCGGTGTCCGGCACGACGATCGGGGTGTCGCTGACGAGCAGGGCCGGAAAGTGGGACGCGGCGATCTGCACGGGCCGCCCGTCCACGGAGTAGCGGCGGCGCCGCACCCACACCTCTTCGCAGTCCAGCACCCGGGCGGCCTCGTCCGCCGCCGGTTCCCTGGTGATGCTGAGGTCGTCCACCGTGTACGGCCGGCCGCTGGTGTCGGAGTCCCAGATGGCGCGCCCGGCGCCCCACTGCTCGCGGGACAGGCGGCGCGAGCCGTGCCGGCGGATGGGGCGGAACCGCCGCACGTACACGCCCGAGCCGCGCTTGGGCACGGCGAGCCCCTCATTGATGAGCACCGCCAGCGCCTGCCTGGCGGTCGCCCGGGCGATGCCGTACTCGGACATGAGGGCGTTCTCGCCCGGTAGCCGGTCCCCGTCCCGCAGGTCGCCGGAGAGGATCGCGTCGCGCAGACGATCCGCTATGCGGCGATAGATGGGGGGTTCGTGTGGTACCGGGGATTCCATCACGCTCTATCACCCTCAGTCACCAATGCAGTTCTGCGTCTCCAGAGAACTTGCCCCGCCTTGTCCACGATCGCACAGATACGCAGGTTGGTCCCGTGCTTCTTTTGTGCGGATCGTGCCTGTGTGGTGATCTTCGGGGGTTTCGCTGAGCCGTTAGCCTGGACCGGTCCCATCCGCTATCCGCCGGACCCGTCACCCCCGGTGGCCCGCCCCGCCGTCCGTCCCCGCCGCGGTGGCGCCGGGACCGCCTCCCACCTGCGACGCCGGTGCGGCGGATGATCCGGCGCGGTGCCGCACGGCCAGAGGAATATGGCCTGGGCGACATATCCCCGGGCTTGCCACCGCGTCGTTTCGGCGGACATCTTTCCGGTGAGGCGTCCCGCACCTCACTGGTGGAACGGTGCCGGAACGGAGGGTCGGGTTACGGGAAGGTGGCGCTCAGGCAAGGGTCGGCCATGCCGTACGGGCATGCCGCGGCGGTCACACGGAGTGGTCGCACCACCGGCCGGGGGCGTATTGACAGCCGCTCACCTGGGTCGCAATCTGTTGCGGATAGCGATTCGCGTTCCGCAGTTCACAACTGAGGGGTTGTCCGCGGTGATTCCTGTGTGTCCCCTCGCGGCTCTGCCGCGGGGCGAGGCCTACCGGCTCGACGTTCATCCACCCGTCGCCGTCTTCCACACCGACGACGGTGAGATATTCGCCGTCGACGACACCTGCACCCACCAGGACGCCTCCCTCTCCGACGGCTGGCTGGAGGGCTGCGAGATCGAGTGCCCGCTGCACGCCAGCCGCTTCGACCTGCGCACCGGCCGGGTCGGCTCCCTGCCCGCCAAGCTGCCCGTGCGCACCCACGGGGTCGTGGTCGAGGACGGCATGATCTACGTGGTGCCGTCCGACGCGCCGCCCAACCTGCCGCCGGGCGTCACCGCCGGCCGGGACAGGAGCGGCGCGTGACCACACCGCCGAGCCTCGTCGCCACCCTCGGCGGGAGCCTCTACACCGACGAGGCGATCTTCCGGCGCGAGCAGGAGCTGATCTTCGAGGCCATGTGGTTCTGCGCGGTGCGCGCCGACGACCTCGGCGAGCCGGGCGCGTACCGCACCGTCCAGGTCGGCGGGGAGAGCGTCATCGTCAGCCGCGCCAGGAACGGCGCGGTGCGCGCGTTCCTCAACGTCTGCCGCCACCGCGGCGCGCGCCTGTGCGTCGAGGAGGCCGGGCGGGTGCGGCGGGCGTTCCAGTGTCCGTACCACGCCTGGACCTACGACCTGGACGGCAAGCTGATCGCCGCCCCGAACCTCACCAAGATGCCCGACGTCGACCGCGCCGAGTACGGCCTTGTCGGCGTGCACGTGCGCGAGTGGCTCGGCTACGTGTGGGTGTGCCTGGCCGAGCGCCCGCCGCCGTTCGAGCAGGACGTGCTCGGCGCGGTGGTGACGCGCCTCGGCGACCTCGCGTCGATCGAGAACTACGGCGTGGAGCGGCTGAAGGTCGGCCGCAGGATCATCTACGACGTGAAGGCCAACTGGAAGCTCATCGTCGAGAACTTCATGGAGTGCTACCACTGCGCGACCATCCACCCCGAGCTCACCGAGGTGCTGCCCGAGTTCGCCGACGGGTACGCCGCGCAGTACTTCGTCGGGCACGGCGCGGAGTTCGGCACGGGCATCGAGGGCTTCACCGTGGACGGCTCACCCGGGGTGGCCCGCATCCCCACCGTCTCCACCGGCCAGGACCGGCGCTACTACGCCATCACCATCCGGCCGCAGGTCTTCGTCAACCTGGTGCCCGACCACGCGATCGTGCACCGCATGTTCCCGCTGGCCGCGGACCGCACCGTCGTGGAGTGCGACTGGCTGTTCCTGCCCGAGGCGGTGGACGGCGGCGCCGACCTCGGCCCGTCGGTGGAGCTGTTCCACCGGGTCAACGAGCAGGACTTCGAGGCGTGCGAGCGCTGCCAGCCCGCGATGGCGTCCCGGGCGTACGCGAAGGGCGGCGTGCTGGTGCCGAGCGAGCACCACATCGCCGAGTTCCACGACTGGGTCGCCGGCCGGATCGGCATCGCCCGCTGACCCGCGCGGGAGGGGGTCAGCCGGAGAACCCCAGGCGATGGCTGATGTCGGCGGCGCCCTCGATGAGGACGGGCGCCAGCTCGTGCATGCGCTTCTCGCTGAAGCGGTACGCCGGGCCGGACGCGCTGACCGCGGCCACCACCTCGCCGTCGTACGAGCGCACCGCGGCGGCCATGGCGTTCAGCCCGATCTCGTACTCCTCCAGCGTCACGGCGTACCCCCGGGCGCGTGCCTCGTCGAGCTGTGGCACCAGTTCCTCCGGCGTGGTGACGGTGGCGGGGGTGAAGCGTTCCAGGCCGCCCGCGGTCAGCAGCTGGTCGCGGTGCCGGTCGTCGAGGTGGGCGAGCAGGACCTTGCCGCTGGAGGTGGCGTGCAGCGGGGTGAGCTGGCCGACCCAGTTGTGCGCGGTGACCGCCGACGGGCCGCGCACCTGGTCGAGGTTGACGGCGAAGTGGGACCGCACGACGGCGATGTTGACGGTCTCGCCGATCTCTTCGGCGAGGCGGCGGCACACCGGGCGGCCCTGCTGGGTGAGGTCCATCCGGGCGGCGACCCCGCCGGCCAGCCTGATGACGCCGAAGCTGAGGCGGTACTTGCCGCGGTCCTCGGCCTGCTCGACCAGGCTCCTGGCCTCCAGGGCGCCGAGCAGGCGGAACGCCGTCGACTTGTGGACGCCGATCTCGGCCGCGATCTCGCTGACCCCGGCCTCACCGCGCTGGGAAAGGATCTCCAGCACGCTGATCGCGCGGTCGACCGACTGCACGCCGGCCGAGGAATCGTTGCCCATAGCGGGGACTGTAGGCGGTCCGCCGCGACGCCGTCCATTTGGTGCAAGGAAGCGGACAGTTGCGAATAACGCCACCATATGCGTCAATCGCAACGAATATCGGCACGCGCCTGGTGCGCGAGCGAGACGAGGGACACATGTACGACTTCGTCATCGTCGGTGGGGGATCAGCGGGCAGCGCGCTGGCGAACAGGCTCTCCGCCGACCCCGCCACCAAGGTCCTCGTCCTGGAGGCCGGCCGGCCGGACTATCCCTGGGACGTCTTCATCCACATGCCCGCCGCGCTGATGTTCCCCATCGGCAGCCGTTTCTACGACTGGAAGTACGAGTCCGAGCCCGAGCCCTTCATGGACGGCCGCCGCGTCTACCACGCGCGCGGCAAGGTGCTCGGCGGGTCGAGCAGCATCAACGGCATGATCTTCCAGCGCGGCAACCCGCTGGACTACGAGCGCTGGGCCGCCGACCCCGGCATGGAGACCTGGGACCACGCGCACTGCCTGCCGTACTTCAAGCGCATGGAGAACTGCACCGCCGACCCCGGCACGCCGTTCCGCGGCCACGACGGGCCGCTGGTGCTGGAGCGCGGCCCGGCGAAGGGGCCGCTGTTCTCGGCGTTCTTCGAGGCCGTGCGGGAGGCCGGGTACCCGCTGACCGATGACGTGAACGGCTACCGCCAGGAGGGCTTCGCGCGCTTCGACCGCAACATCCGCCGGGGCCGCCGCCTGTCGGCCGCGCGGGCGTACCTGCACCCGGTGCGGCGGCGCCCCAACCTGGAGGTGCGGACCCGGGCGTTCGTCACCGAGATCCTCTTCGAGGGGAACCGCGCGGTCGGCGTGCGCTACAACGGCCGCACGGTGCGGGCGGGCGAGGTCGTGCTGTGCGGCGGGGCGATCAACACCCCGCAGCTGCTCCAGTTGTCCGGTGTCGGCGATCCGCGGGTGCTGAAGGCCGCGGGCGTGCGGCCGGTGCACGAGCTGCCGGGTGTCGGGGAGAACCTCCAGGACCACCTGGAGGTCTACGTGCAGTACGCCTGCGCCAAGCCGGTGACGATGCAGCCGGCGATGAAGTGGAGCAGGCGCCCGTGGATCGGCGCGCAGTGGCTGTTCCTGCGCGGCGGTCCCGGCGCCACCAACCACTTCGAGGCGGGCGGCTTCGTGCGGAGCAACGAGGACGTGCGCTACCCCAACCTGATGTTCCACTTCCTGCCGGTCGCGGTGCGCTACGACGGCTCGGCCCCGGCGGGCGGCCACGGGTACCAGGTGCACGTCGGCCCGATGTACTCCGACGCGCGCGGCTCGGTGCGCATCCGCTCGGCCGACCCCCGGGAGCGGCCCGCGCTGCGCTTCAACTACCTGTCCACCGAGCAGGACCGCCGCGAATGGGTCGAGGCGGTGCGGGTGGCGCGGCGCATCCTCACCCAGCCCGCCATGGCGGAGTTCAACGCGGGCGAGCTGTCCCCCGGGCCGTCGGTGGAGACCGACGAGGAGATCCTGCGCTGGGTCGCCAGGGACGGCGAGACGGCGCTGCACCCCTCGTGCACGGCGCGGATGGGCGTGGACGAGCGCGCGGTGGTGGACCCGCTCACCATGCGGGTGCACGGGCTGGACGGGCTGCGCGTGGTGGACGCCTCGGTCATGCCGTACGTGACCAACGGCAACATCTACGCCCCCGTGATGATGGTGGCCGAGAAGGCCGCCGACCTGATCCTCGGGAACACGCCGCTCGCCCCGGAGCCGGTGGAGTTCTACCGGCACACCCTCACCTCGTGAGGCGCGCGGTGGTGCGGCTTTTTTGTCGGCAAGCGAAACATCACGGGCCTTGACGGGGTCCGGCTGAGGGTCGATTCTGTTCCTCGTTAAGCATTCTGGTGCGTCATACGCAACTGAAGCTGCGTGGTGAGGTCTGCCCCCAGGCCTCGCCCCCTTGGCGGCCGGAGGGCCCGAGACGGGCCTTCGCGCCCCTCGACCCGCGAGGTGACCATGACCGCGACGTCGCCGGCCGAAGTCTCGCGGCCCGCCGCCCCCGAGGAACCGGTGGTCCTCGACGTGCGCGGCCTGTGGAAGGTGTTCGGGCCCCGCGCCGAACGGGTGCCGGGCTCGGCGCTCGCCGAGCTGTCCAGGGCCGAGCTGAAGGAGCGCGCCGGCTGTGTCGCCGCGGTGCGCGACGCCACGTTCGGGGTGCGCCAGGGCGAGGTGTTCGTGGTCATGGGCCTGTCCGGCTCGGGCAAGTCGACGCTGGTGCGCTGCCTGACCCGGCTGGTCGAGCCGACCGCGGGCGAGGTCCTGCTGGACGGCCAGGACATCCGCAAGGCCGGGGACAAGGAACTGCGCGAGATCCGCCGCCACCGGTTCGCCATGGTCTTCCAGCACTTCGGCCTGCTGCCGCACCGGCGGGTGCTGGACAACATCGCCTACGGCCTGGAGATCCGCGGCGCCGCCAAGCAGGCCAGGTACGCCAGGGCCACCGAGATGCTCGACCTGGTGGGGCTGTCCGGGTACGGCGGGTCCTACCCCGACGAGCTGTCCGGCGGCATGCAGCAGCGGGTGGGCCTCGCCAGGGCGCTGGCCGTCGACCCCGAGGTGCTGTTCTTCGACGAGCCGTTCTCCGCGTTGGACCCGCTGATCCGCAGGGACATGCAGCAGGAGGTCATCCGGCTGCACAACGAGGTCGGCAAGACGATGATCTTCATCACGCACGACCTGGACGAGGCGCTCAAGCTCGGCGACCGCATCATGGTGATGCGGGATGGCGCCATCGTGCAGATCGGCACGCCCGACCAGGTGGTGGGGGCGCCCGCCGACGACTACGTGCGGGACTTCGTGAGCGAGGTGGACCGGGCCGCCGTGCTCACCCTGCGCTGGATCATGCGCCCGCCGCGCGACGACGACCCGCAGGACGGCCCCGAGCTCGGCCCCGACGTGGTGATCAAGGACGCCGCGCGCACCGTGCTGCGCGCCGACCGTCCCGTGCGGGTGGTCGCCGGCGGCGAGCTGCTCGGCGTGGTGACCGGCGCGGAGATCCTTGAGGTGATCGCCGAGTGACCGCCGTCGCGGCGGCGCGCCGGCCGTTCCTGTCCCGCCCGTACCTGCTCGGCGGGGTCGTCGCCGTGTGGGTGCTGCTGTGGATCGCCTTCCGCGGCCAGGCCACGCTGCCGCTCGGCGGCGCCGAGCTGACGCCGCTGCACCAGCGCATCGGCGCCGCCGCCGAGACGATCGACAACAGCCGGAACTCCAACCCGTTCTTCCTGTACTTCGTGAACTACATCCGGCTGTTCATCGATGAGTTCGTCACCTTCGTCCAGGCGCTGATCAGCCGCCCGTCGTTCGGCCGCCCGGTGCCGGTGATCGGCTGGCTCGGCGTGACGGCCATCGCGACGGCCGTCGCCCTGCTGTGGGGCAACCTCAGGGTCGCCCTGCTCACCGCCGCCGGTTTCGCCTCCTTCGGCCTGCTCGGCCTGTGGGAGGAGAGCATGGACACCCTGGCGCTCACCCTCTCCGCGGTGGTGCTCTCGCTGGCGATCGGCATCCCGCTCGGGATCTGGGCGGGGCTGGACCGGCGGGTCGAGCGGCTGTTCGCGCCGGTGCTCGACTTCATGCAGACGATGCCGACGTTCGTGTACCTCGCGCCGCTGACGCTGTTCTTCCTGATCGGCCCGGCCAGCGCGACCGTCGCCACCATGATCTACGCGATCCCGCCCGCCATCCGCATCACCGCGCACGCCATCAGGCAGGTGCCCAAGGAGAGCGTGGAGGCCGGCCTGTCGCTGGGCTCGACACCCGGGCAGATCCTGCGGAAAGTACGGCTGCCGCTGGCGGGGCGGACCATCGTCGTCGGCGTCAACCAGACGATCATGGCGGCGCTCGCCATGGTCACCATCGCCGCGCTCATCGACGCGCCCGGCCTCGGCAAGACCGTGCTGAAGGCCCTGGAGACCCTGGACGTCGGCACGTCGTTCAACGCGGGCCTGGCCATCGTCATCATGGCGATCGTGCTGGACCGGGCCACCTCCGCGGCCGGGCGCCGCGCCGAGACCGCCCGCCGGGCGCGGCGCGACCGCGGGCCGTGGTGGCGCCGGATCCAGGTCGCCGCCGTCCTCGCGGTCACCGCGGTGCTCGTCTACCTCTCGCACGTCTACGTCTGGGCCGCCGAGTTCCCCGGCACCGGCGACCTCGGCGCGCAGGTGCGCCGCGCCGCCGGGTCGGCCAGCGAATGGGCGCAGGTCAACCTGTACGCCACCACCAACGGCATCAAGAACCTCGTCACCTACGGCCTGCTCAACCCGTTCGAGGCGCTGCTGGCCGGGTCGCCGTGGTGGCTGGTGACCGCCGGGGTCACCGCGGCGGCGCTGGTGGTGGGCGGCACGCGGATCGCGGCCGTCTGCGCGGTCTGCCTGGTGCTGCTGGTAGCGCTCGGCCTGTGGCAGGACAGCATGGTCACCCTCGCCTCGACGCTGGTGGCCACCGTGCTGGTGATGGCGCTCGGCGTCGTCGCCGGCGTGTGGATGGGGCGCGACGACCGGGCCGACCGGGTGATCCGCCCGGTGCTGGACGCCGGGCAGACCATGCCCGCCTTCGTGTACCTCGTCCCCATCCTCGGCCTGTTCGGCGCCACCCGGTTCACCGCGATCCTCGCCGCCGTCGTGTACGCCGCACCGGTGGCGGTCAAGCTGGTCGCCGACGGCGTGCGCGGCGTGTCGGCGAGCGCCGTGGAGGCGGCCACGGCCGCCGGGTCCAGCACCTGGCAGCTCATCTCCAAGGTGCAGCTGCCGATGGCGCGCGCGGCGGTCGCGCTGGCCGCCAGCCAGGGCATCTGTTACGTGCTCGCCATGGTCGTGGTCGGCGGCCTGGTCGGCGCGGGCGCGCTCGGCTACGACGTGGTGTCCGGCTTCGCGCAGCTCCAGCTGCGCGGCAAGGGCCTCGCCGCCGGGCTCGCCATCGTGGTGCTCGGCACCATGCTGGCCGCCGTCACCCGGGCCGCGGCGCGGCGCGCCGACGCGGCGGCGCACGGGCGGCACTGATGGCCGTACCGCGCGAATCGGAAGTTCTTCGGGGGTTCACGTCCGCCCGTAGGGGTGCTCAGCGGCCGCCTCCGGCGGCTTTCGGATAGAGGAGAACCTTGGTGACACTTTCCAGGATCGTGCGGCACTCGGCACCCCGGGCGGCCGTGTTCGCGGCGGCCGTCGGCCTCCTCGTCTCCGGGTGCGGCGGCGCGAAGGTGGGGGAGGGCGCCTCCCCCTCGGGCGCGGCCTCCGCGTCCGGCGCCAAGGCGTGCGGCGCGGTGAACATCGCGATCAACCCCTGGGTCGGGTACGAGGCCAACGCGGCGGTGATCGCGTACGTGGCCGAGAAGGAACTCGGCTGCACGGTGACGAAGAAGGACCTGAAGGAAGAGGTGGCCTGGCAGGGCTTCGCCACCGGCGAGGTCGACGCGGTCGTCGAGAACTGGGGACACGACGACCTGAAGGAGAAGTACATCGAGCAGCAGAAGGTCGCGGTCGAGGCCGGCTCCACCGGCAACAAGGGCGTGATCGGGTGGTACGTGCCGCCGTGGATGGCGGCGAAGTACCCGGACATCACCGACTGGAAGAACCTCAACAAGTACGCCGACCTGTTCAAGACCTCCGAGTCCGGGGGCAAGGGCCAGCTGCTGGACGGCGACCCCTCGTTCGTCACCAACGACGCGGCCCTGGTCAAGAACCTGAAGCTTGACTACAAGGTCGTCTACGCGGGCAGCGAGGCGGCGCTGATCACCGGCTTCCGGCAGGCCGAGGCTCAGCAGAAGCCCATGATCGGCTACTTCTACGAGCCGCAGTGGTTCCTGGCGGAGCTCAAGCTGGTCAAGGTGAACCTCCCCGCCTACACCGACGGCTGCGACGCCGACGCCGAGAAGGTCGCCTGCGACTACCCGCCGTACGAGCTCGACAAGATCGTCAGCACGAAGTTCGCCGGGTCGGGCAGCCCCGCGTACGAGCTGGTCAAGAACTTCACCTGGACCAACGACGACCAGAACCTCGTGGCCAAGTACATCTCGGAGGACAAGATGACCCCCGAGGAGGCCGCGGAGAAGTGGGTCACCGCCAACCCCGACAAGGTCAAGGCCTGGCTCCCCACCGGCTGACGGGCGCTCCCGTCACCCCATGAACGGCCCGGCCGGACTCCAGGGCTCAGTCCGGCCGGGTTCGGGACTCTTGACACCCCTATCGCCGCCGGTCACGCTTGTTGCGGCAAGCGCAGCGTGTTTCATATTGCGCAACGGAGGTGGCGTATGACAGGCCCTCGGGTCGTCGTCATCGGTGCGGGCGTGGTGGGCGCGGCGCTCGCCGAAGAACTGTCGGCCCGCGGCTGGGACGACATCACCGTCCTGGACCAGGGCCCGCTGCCCGTCCCCGGCGGATCCTCCAGCCACGCCCCCGGGCTGGTGTTCCAGACCAACCCGTCCAAGACCATGACCGCGCTCGCCCGGTACACCGTCGAGAAGCTCATGCGGCTCGGGTGCTTCCTGCGGGTCGGCGGCCTGGAGGTGGCCACCACCCCCGAGCGCCTGCGCGAGCTGAGCCGCCGCCACGGCTGGGCCACCTCGTGGGGCGTCCCCGCCGAGCTGCTCGGCCCCGAGGAGACCGTCGCCCGCCACTCGCTGCTCGACCCCGCGCGGGTGCTCGGCGGGTTCCTCGTCCCGACCGACGGCATCGCCAAGGCCGTGCGCGCCGTCGAGGTGCAGCTGGGCATCGCCCGCGAGCGCGGCGTGCGCGTGCTGGACCGGCACGAGGTGCTGGAGGTGCGCACCCACGGCGGCCGGGTCACCGGGGTCGTCACCGACCGGGGAGACTTCCCCGCCGACGTGGTCGTCTGCTGCGCGGGCATCTGGGGCCCCAAGGTCGCCGCGATGGCCGGGATGACGCTGCCCCTCACCCCGCTCGCCCACCAGCTCGCCTGGACCGGGCCGGTGCCCGCGCTGCGCGGGCAGTCCGACGAGGCCGTGCGGCCGATCCTGCGCCACCAGGACGCCGACCTGTACTACCGCGAACGGCACGACCGGCTCGGTGTCGGCTACTACGGCCACCGCGCCATGCCGATCCGCGCGCAGGACATCGTGCCGGTGGGCCGCGCCGAGGTGATGCCGTCGGTGCTGCCGTTCACCGCCGACGACTTCGCCCCGGCCTGGGAGGAGACCCGCTCCCTGCTGCCGTCCACCAGGGACGCCAAGATCGAGGAGGGCGTCAACGGGCTGTTCTCCTTCACCACCGACAACATGCCCCTGCTCGGCCCGTCCCCGGACGTCGAGGGCTTCTGGGTGGCCGAGGCCGTGTGGGTCACCCACTCGGCCGGGGTCGGGCGGGCCGTGGCCGAATGGCTGGTCGACGGCCACTCCACGTCGTTCGACCTGCACGAGTGCGACGTCAACCGCTTCGAGCCGCACCAGCTCGCCCCCGCGTACGTGCTGGCCCGCGACTGCCGCAACTTCGACGAGGTCTACGACATCATCCACCCCCTCCAGCCGCCGGAGCTGCTGCGCCCGCTGCGGGTCAGCCCCTTCCACACCCGCCAGCGCGAGCTGGACGCGTACTTCCTGGAGGCGAACGGCTGGGAACGCCCCCAGTGGTACGGCGCCAACGCCGGGCTCCTCGCGGACCGGGACGTGCCCGCGCCCGGAGACTGGGCGTCCCGTCACTGGTCGCCCATCGTGGGCGCCGAGGCGCTGGCCTCCCGCGAGGGCGTCGCGCTGTACGACATGTCGGCGCTGAAGCGGCTGGAGGTGTCCGGGCCGGGCGCCGCCGCGTTCCTCGACCGCGTGTCGACCGGGGACGCCGGCAAGGCCGTCGGCGCCGTGACGTACTGCCTGCTGCTCGGCGAGGACGGCGGCATCCGCAGCGACATCACCGTGGCCCGGCTCGGCCCCGAGCTGTTCCAGGTCGGCGCCAACGGCAACCTGGACCTCGACCGGCTCACCAGATACCTCCCCGCCGACGGTTCGGTGGCCGTCAGGGACATCACCCCGGGCACCTGCTGCGTCGGCGTCTGGGGGCCGCGGGCCCGCGACGTCGTGGCGCCGCTCACCGACACCGACTTCTCCGCGGCGGGCTTCCGGTACTTCCGGGCCAAGCGCGCGTACATCGGGGCGGTGCCGGTGACCGCGCTGCGGCTGTCGTACATCGGGGAGCTCGGCTGGGAGCTGTACACCACGGCCGACATGGGGCTCGCGCTGTGGGACACGCTGTGGGAGGCCGGGCGGCCGTACGGCATCGTGGCCGGCGGGCGCGGGGCGTTCACCAGCCTGCGCCTGGAGAAGGGCTACCGGTCGTTCGGCACCGACATGACCGACGAGCACGACCCGTACGAGGCCGGGCTCGGCTTCGCCGTGAAGACGGACAAGGGCGACTTCGTCGGGCGCGACGCCCTGGAGCGCCGCCGCGCCTCGGTGACCCGCCGCCTGACGTGCCTCACCGTCGACGATCCCGCGGGCGTGGTCATGGGCAAGGAGCCCGTGTACGACGGCGCCACCCCGGTCGGGTACGTGACCAGCGCCGCCTACGGGTACACGATCGGCAAGGCCATCGCCTACGCGTGGCTGCCCGCCGAGCTGGCGGTGCCCGGGCAGGTGCTGCGCATCGGCTACTTCGACGAGCGGATCACCGCCGTGGTGGCCGCCGAGCCGCTCTTCGACGCCTCGATGACGCGCCTTCGCGCGTGACGCACAGGAGGACCATGACCGAGCAGCTGTGGCACAGCCCCGACCCGGAGGCCGCCTACGACGTGGTGATCGTCGGGGGAGGCGGTCACGGCATCGCGACCGCCTACTACCTGGCCAAGAACCACGGCGTGACCAACGTGGCCGTGCTGGAGAAGGGGTGGCTGGCCGGCGGCAACATGGCGC
Source organism: Sphaerisporangium aureirubrum (assembly GCF_042658925.1). Lineage (NCBI taxonomy): Bacteria > Bacillati > Actinomycetota > Actinomycetes > Streptosporangiales > Streptosporangiaceae > Sphaerisporangium > Sphaerisporangium aureirubrum. The sequence continues at coordinate 195,713 of NZ_JBHSRF010000007.1, read as the reverse complement.
GCAACACCACCATCATCCGCTCCAACTACCTGTGGGACGAGAGCGCGGGCATCTACGAGCACGCGCTCAAGCTGTGGGAGGGGCTGGAGGAGGAGCTCGGCTTCGAGGTGCTGTTCAGCCAGCGCGGCGTGCTGAACCTCGCGCACAGCCACCAGGACGTGCGGGAGGGGATGCGCAGGGTCAACGCCAACCTGCTCAACGGCGTGGACGCCGAGTGGCTCACCCCCGAGCAGGTCGCCGAGGTCTGCCCCATCGTGAACGTGCGGCAGGACACCCGCTACCCGGTCCTCGGCGGCACCTTCCAGCCCCGGGCCGGGATCGCCAAGCACGACCTCGTCGCCTGGGGGTACGCCAGGGCGGCCTCGGCGCTCGGGGTGCACTTCATCGAGAACTGCGAGGTCACCGGGGTCGAGGTGTCCGCTGGCCGCGCGGTGGCCGTGCGGACCACGCGGGGGAGGATCGCCGCGGGCCGGGTCGCGCTGTCCGCCGCCGGGCACTCGTCCGTGGTGGCGCGCACGGCCGGGGTGCCGCTGCCGGTGCAGAGCCACACGCTGCAGGCGCTGGTCTCCGAGCTGCTCGAACCCGTCCACCCGACCGTGGTCATGTCCAACGCCGTGCACGTCTACGTCAGCCAGGCGCACAAGGGTGAGCTGGTCATGGGGGCGGGCATCGACGCCGCCAACTCCTACCGGCAGCGGGGGGCGTTCCACATCATCGAACGGCAGATGGCCGCGGCGCTGGAGCTGTTCCCGGTCTTCGCCCGCGCGCACGTGCTGCGCACCTGGGGCGGGGTCGTGGACGTCACGCCGGACGCCTCCCCGGTGGTCGGCCTCACGCCCGTCGAGGACCTGTACGTCAACTGCGGCTGGGGGACCGGCGGCTTCAAGGCCACCCCCGGCGTCGGCTGGTGCTTCGCCCACACCGTCGCCACCGGCGCCCCCCACCCGCTGAACGCGCCGTTCACCCTGGACCGCTTCACCACCGGCGCGCTCGTCGACGAGCACGGCGCCGCCGCCGTGGCCCACTGAAGGAACCCGATGCTGCTGATCCCCTGCCCGTGGTGCGGCCCGCGCGACGAGTCCGAGTTCGCCTACGGCGGCCAGGCGGGCGTCGCCTACCCCGCCGACCCCGCCGGGCTCACCGACGAGGAATGGTCCCGGTACCTCTTCTACCGGGACAACCCCAAGGGCCTGTTCCACGAACGCTGGTCCCACTCCTCGGGCTGCCGCCGCTGGTTCACCGTGACCAGGGACACGCTGACCAACGAGATCCTCGCGGACGACCCGCTTCCGGCGTCCACGGGGGACGACGCGGGTCCGCGCGTCCCCGGCATCGGCCACGCGGGAGGGGCGCGATGACGCGGCGCATCGGTGCCGGCAGCGGCGAGCGGCTGCGCTTCACGTTCGACGGCCGGCCGTACGAAGGCCACGAGGGCGACACGCTGGCCGCCGCCCTGCTGGCCAACGGCGTGCGCCGGGTCGGCACCAGCGTCACCCTCGGCCGTCCGCGCGGCATCTTCGGCGCGTGGACCGAGGAGCCCAACGCGGTCGTCCAGATCGAGCACCCGTTCCCCGAGCCAATGGTGCAGGCCACCACCGTCCCCCTGTACGACGGCCTCGCCGCCACCTCCCTCACCGGCCGGGGCCGCCTCGCCGGTGCCCCCGACCCCGCCCGCTACGACACCGTGCACGCCCACTGCGACATCCTGGTCGTGGGCGCGGGCCCCGCGGGCCTGACCGCCGCCCGCGCCGCCGCGGGCACCGGTGCCCGCGTCATCCTGGCCGACGACCGCCCCACTCCCGGCGGCACCCTCCCCGACACCGACGACCAGGTGGAGGGCCGCCCCGGCGCCGCCTGGGCCCTGGACGTCGCCGCCACCCTCGCCACCCTCCCCGACGTCCGCGTCCTGTCCCGCACCACCGTCCTCGGCTACTACGACCACAACTACCTGGTCGCCGTGGAACGCCGCGGCGAGCACGCCGTCACCCGCGAACGCGTGTGGCGCATCCGGGCCCGCCACGTGATCCTCGCCACCGGCGCCTGCGAGCGCCCCCTGGCCTTCGCCGCCAACGACACCCCCGGCGTGATGCTCCTGTCCGCCGCCCGCGCCTACGTGAACCGCTACAAGGTCCTCCCCGGCCACCGCGCCGTGATCTTCACCACCACCCCCGCCCCCGAAGCCACCCTGAACGACCTCGCCACCGCCGGCATCGAGATCGCCGACGTGATCACCCCCCGCTCCCCCCACCTGATAACCGGCGTCCGCACCTCCGGCGAGACCCTCCGGGCCGTCGAAGCAGGCCCCCGAGAGCTGGAAGCCGACCTCCTGCTGATCTCCGGCGGCTGGACCCCCACCACCCACCTGTACAGCCAAGCCGGCGGCCGTCTCCACTACGACGAATCCCTCACAGCCTTCATCCCCACCCCCACCGCACTCCCTCTGACAGTGATCGGCTCCGCCCGAGGCCTCCACACCCTGAGCGACTGCCTCTCTGACGGCGAAGCCACCGGAGCACCACCCCACCTTCTCCCTCCCACCAGCGGGCAAGTCGTGGAGTCCACCGATCCGCTCTGGTTCGTCCCGGCGGACGACTACTCGACGCACTTCGTGGACCTTCAGCGGGACGTCACCGTGGCGGACCTCCAGCGGGCCGTCGGGGTGGGAATGCGGTCGGTGGAGCACGTGAAGCGGTACACCACCGCGGGGACCGCGCACGATCAGGGGAAGACGTCGGGCGTGCTGACCAGCGCGATCGTCGCGCACCTCCTCGGCACCGATCTGGACGCCGTCGGCACGACCACCTTCCGCGCCCCCTACGTCCCGGTGTCGTTCGCGACCCTGGCCGGCCGGGACCGCGGCGACCTGCACGACCCGGTACGGATCACCGCGATGCACGACAGGCACGTCGAGGCGGGCGCCGTCTTCGAGAACGTCGGCCAGTGGAAACGACCCTGGTACTACCCGGAGCCGGGCGAGGACATGACCGCGGCCGTCCTGCGCGAATGCCGCGCCGTCAGGCAAGCCGTGGGCGCCCTCGACGCCTCCACCCTCGGAAAGATCGACGTCCAGGGCCCGGACGCCGCCGAGTTCCTCGACCGCCTCTACACCAACATGATGAGCACGCTAAAGGTCGGAGCCATCCGCTACGGCCTCATGTGCCGCGCCGACGGCATGGTCTTCGACGACGGCACCGCCATCAGGCTCGCCCCGGACCACTACCTCGTCACCACCACCACGGGCAACGCCGCCGCCGTCCTCGACTGGATGGAGGAGTGGCTCCAGACCGAATGGCCCGGCCTACGGGTCCGCTGCACGTCCGTCACCGAACACTGGGCCACGGTGGCCCTCGCGGGCCCGGCGTCCCGGGAGGTGCTGGCGTCCCTGACCCCGGGCCTGGCCGTGGACGCCGGAAGCTTCCCCTTCATGACCTGGCGGGACGCCACCGTCGCCGGCATCCCCGCCAGGGTGTGCCGCATCAGCTTCTCCGGCGAGCTGGCCTACGAGATCAACGTCAGCCGCTGGCACGGCCGCGCCCTGTGGGACGCCGTCATGTCCACCGGCGTCGTCACGCCCTACGGCACCGAGGCCATGCACGTGCTGCGCGCGGAAAAGGGCTACCCCATCGTCGGCCAGGACACCGACGGCACGGTCACCCCCGCCGACCTGGGCATGAACTGGATCGTCTCCCGCAAGAAGCCCGACTTCATCGGCAAGCGCTCCCACACCCGCGCCGACAGCGCCCGCCCGGACCGCCGCCACCTCGTCGGCCTGATCCCCGAGAACCCGGACGTCCTGATCCCCGAGGGCGCCCAGCTGGTGGAGCACGACCGGCTCACCCCTCCGGTCCCCATGCTCGGCCACGTAACCTCCAGCTACCGCAGCACCGCCCTCGCCGGTACCTTCGCCCTGGCCCTGCTCGAAGGCGGCGCCGAACGCACCGGCACCCGTCTGCACGCCGTCTCCACCGGCCGCGTCATCCCGGTCACCGTCACGAGCCCGATCCTGTACGACCCCGAAGGCACCCGCCGCGACGGCGCCCCCCACGAGGTCCCACCCCCCGAGGTCCCCGAGCGAGCCCTCATCCCGACCACCCCCGCGGAAGGTTTCACGGGAATCACCACCCCCCGCCTGCGCGTCCACGAACTCCCCTACCTGCGCATGACGAACGTCCAGGCCCCGCCGCACTCCATGCCCACCCCCGGCACCTGGCGGCGCACGGGCGAGGTGGACGTCGCCTGGCTGGGCCCCGGCGAATGGCTGGTGATCGGTGACGAGCCCCCCACCCGCTCGCCCGACGCGGCGGTGACCGACGTCTCGGCCCAGCGCACCACCCTCGTCGTCGCGGGCGCCGACGCCAGAAACCTCCTGTCCCACGGCTGCGCCCTCGACCTGCACCCGTCGGCGTTCCCCCCGGGCGCGTGCGCCCAGACGACCCTGGCCCGCGCCCAGGTCGTCCTGCTGGCCCGCGACCACGACGAGTTCTGGATCCTGGTCCGCGCGTCCTTCGCCCGCTACCTCACCGCCTGGCTCACCGACGCGGCCACAGACCCCGTACGGTGAGCCCAGGCCTCAGGAGGACGCCAGCCGCCGCCCCTCCGCGAAGAACGCCACCAGGTCGCCCGCCTCGGCCAGGGGCCGGGCCGCGCCGAACGGGGCGTTCCAGAAGGCGCCCTCCCTCGGCTGCCACGGCCCGACATAGGCGTACGGCTCCCCGAGATAACCGTCCCCGAGCGACATCCCGTAGTTGACCTCACTCACCGTCACGCCGAGGTCGAAGTGCTCGGGCCACAACACCGGCGTCTGCTCGGGCGCGAACACGCGCAACGCCGCGTCCCCCCGCGCCAGCGCCTCGGCGAGCACCTTCGCCGCTCCGGGATCCACGGCCGGCACGTCGTCCGCGCTCCCGCCCGACCCGTCGTGGTACAGCCCTTCGGGCGCCCCGGCCCCCGCGCCTGTCGCCGCGCCGAGCTCGCCGATGGTCCGCCCGGCCAAGGCCAGCCGCGTGCCGTCCCCCGTCACCAGGTCGGTGCCGTCGACCCGCAGCTCGGGCTCGGCCACCGTCGCGAACCCGCCCGGAGTCACCCGCAGCCGGATGGTGCCGCTGCGCCGGTACTGCGGCCCGGCCATGAGAAGCTCGGCGACCGCGTGCAGGGCGGCACGGGTGGCCGCCGGCTCTGTCTCGTTCATGGGTACAGATTGGTAGACCCGGCCCAAGCCCGCCACATCGCCCCGTCGGTCTTCATGATAGTCACGCTTAGTGATTGATTCACTACCGGTGAGTGACTACCCTTTGACCCATGTCTTCCGAATCAGCGCCCCGCCCCCGGCCCGCAGGGGTGACGCGGTGACCACCGTGACGATCGCCGAGCTCAACGCGAAGTACAGCAGGCGCTGGCTCGTCTCGGACGCCGTCGGCGGCGGCTGGTACGCCGTCCGCCGCCAGGGCCTGTCCTCCCTCCTCCTCCGGCACGGCCTGTCCAACGTCCGCTGCGCCGCCACCCTGGAGGAACTGGCCGGCCACCTGGCCGCCGAAGCCCGCCTGGAGGCCACGATCGCCCAGTCGTGCACCCCCTCCCCCGGCACCCGCCCCACCCAGCCGGAGCGCTCCCCACGGTAGATCGCGCCTTTCCATAGATCATCCGTGTCCACCTCGACACCCCCCTCCCCGGCCGCCGCGAAAGCGCCTGTTCCGTTCGGTCTGACCGTTTAGCATCTAGGACCACCGGGATCAAGGAGACGACATGGCCGAAACCCCCCGCCTCACCCTGACCGCGACGGTGCTGGACGCGCCTGACGCTCGTGAGCTGGCCCTCTTCTACCAGCGGTTGCTCGGGTGGCCGATCGGCGATGACGAGGGCGACTGGGTCACCCTCCGCCCGCCCGGCGGCGGGGCGGGGCTGTCGTTCCAGACCGAGAAGGCGTACGTCCGTCCCACCTGGCCCGCGGGGGCGGAAGATCAGCTGATGATGGCGCACCTGGACATCGAGGTGGACGACCTGGAGAGCGCGGGCGCCCATGCCGCCGAGGCGGGGGCCACTCTGGCGGTCTTCCAGCCTCAGGACGACGTGCGGGTCTATCTGGACCCGGCAGGGCATCCCTTCTGCCTTTGGATTCGCTGACGACGCTTCAAGAGCGTGTGGCGCCTTGGAGTTCGGTGATCGCCTGGGAAAGGGACTCCAGGTCGTGGTGGCCGTGGTACCGGGCGCCGTTGAGGAAGATCGTCGGGGTGCCGCGGACGCCGCTGCGGCGGCCGGAGTCTTCGTCGGCGGCGATGCGGTCGAGGTGTTCCGGCACGTCGCGCCAGGGCTCGACGTTCAGTGAACGGGCGTATCGCTCCAGGTCGGGGTGGTTCAGGTGGCGCTGGTGGGTGAACAGCGTGTCGTGCATCTCCCAGAACTTCCCGTGGTCGGCGGCGTCCTCGGTGATCAGGGCGGCGGGGGCGGCGTGCGGGTGCAGTTCGCGGAGGGGGAAGTGGCGGAACACGACGCGGAGGTCGGGGTGGCGCTCGCGGAGCTGTTCCAGGACGCCGTGCAGGCGCCCGCAGTACGGGCACTCGAAGTCGCCGTACTCGACCAGTGTCACGGCGGCCGTGGCGGGGCCCCGCACGTGGTCGTTCTCGTGAACGGGTACGGCGAGGGTCTCCGGCAGCTCCTCCTCGGGGGTGGTCCGCGGTGGCGCGCAGACGCCTCCCTGGTCCCAGGCCATCCGGAAGACCAGCCAGCCGAGGAACGCGGCGATCAGCGAGCCCGTGATGATCCCGATCTTTGCGTCGCTGCGGATCGCGGGGTCGGTGAAGGCCAGGTCCACGATGAACAGCGACACCGTGAACCCGATGCCGGACACCGCGGCGCCGCCGAGCATCTGCCCCCAGACCAGGTTGCCCGGCAGGATGCCCCAGTTGAGACGCAGCGGGATCCAGGTGCCGAGCGAGATGCCGACGAGCTTGCCGAGTACCAGGCCGAGCACGATGCCCCAGGTGACGGGGGAGGAGACGGCGTGACGCAGGGACTCGCCGTCCAGCCGCACCCCGGCGTTGGCCAGCGCGAAGATCGGCACGATGACGTAGCTGCTCCACGGGTGGAGCATGAGCTGCAGGCGCTCGTTCACCGACACCGCCTGCCGTACGGTGCGGGCCGCCTGGACGGCCAGCCGGGCGTTCGGGGCGATGGTGAACTCCTGCACGGCCTCGCCCGCGAGCATCACCTGGTGCTCGCGCGGCGCGTACACCAGCACCAGGGCGCCGAGCGCGATGCCGACCAGCGTCGGGTGCACTCCGCTCTCCAGCGTCGTCACCCACAGCGCGAAGCCGAGCATGACGTACGCGGGTGCCCGCCAGAACCGCAGCCAGCGCAGGGTCACGATCAGCGCCAGCAGCGCGACCGCCCACAGCAGCGCGACCACCGACAGGTCCTCGGTGTAGAAGACGGCGATGACGAGGATCGCCAGCACGTCGTCGACGATCGCCAGCGTCAGCAGGAAGGCACGCAGCGGCTCCGGGCAGCGTGCCCCCACGATGGCCAGCACACCGAGCGTGAACGCGGTGTCGGTGGCGATGGGCACCCCCCAGCCACCCGCGGCCGGCCCGCCCGCGTTCAGCAGGAGGTACACCCCCGCCGGCACCAGCATGCCGCCGAGGGCCGCGACCGCGGGAACCGCGATCAGCCGCCGGTCGCGCAGCTGCCCGACGGCCACCTCCCGGGAGATCTCCAGCCCGATGACGAAGAAGAACACCGCCATCAGCCCGTCGTTCACCCAGTGGCGCAGGTCGAGCGAGAACGCGTCCCCGTTGAAGGACAGCCCGAGCGTGAGGTGCCAGAACCGCTCGTAGGTGTCCGCCCAGGGGGAGTTCGCCCACAGCAGCCCGAGCACGGTGGCCCCGAGCAGCACGCTGGTGCTGCCCACTTCGGTCTTGAAGAACGTGCGCATCGATAAAGGTCCCCCGGCGCGAGTTTACGGGGGGTGGTTCCGCCGCGTTCGATCAACCATCGGAACGAAGCCGATTGCTTTTCAGAACCCTCGGGAACTGTTCCGGACATCCGCGCCCGCCGTGGACCTGCGCAAACGATCTAAACTCACTTTACTCACCAAACGCCAAAACCATGATGAACTATGACAGATCACCCCAGTTCGACCATGCGGAAAGCCCTGCAGTGCAAAGGACCATCGATGTCTGATCCCTTGTCAGTCCTGGCCCGGCTAAGAAAAGCTTTCAACCACCACGACCTCGACACGCTGGCCCTGTGCTTCAGCCCTCGCGCCGTCCTGGTGGCCCCCGACGGCCTTGGTCAGGACCGCGAGGAGATCGTCTCCTACTACGCCGAGTTCATCGACGCCTTCCCCGACTCCCACTGCACCCCCCAGACCGTGACCGTCCTCGGCGACACCTTGATCGCCGAGTACACCCTCACCGGCACCAACTCGGGCCCCTGGCTGATGCCGGGCGGCGGCTACCTGGACCCCACCTCCCGCCCCATAACCGTCCGCGCCTGCAGCGTCTCCTCCGTCGAACACGGCTACATCGTCAGCCACCGAATCTTCTACGACCAACTGGAACTCGCGGCCCAACTGGGCGCCTGCCTCTGGTTCCCCCACCCCCACGAGCAAGCCGCCCCCGGCCGCACCACCCGCGAGCCCGCCCAACTCCAATAGCCCACAGCCGGGCCGCCTGGCTCACCGGCGTGAGGGCCGCCATCGGCGGGCCGGTCACGGATCGTCAGGGCCGGTAGCCGGTCTTGTCGGCCTCGGTGATCGGGCGCAGCACCCGGGCGGGGGAGCCGACGGCGATGACGTCGGGCGGGATCGACCGGGTGACCACGCTGCCGGAGCCGACGATCGCGTTGTCGCCGATCGTCACGCCCTGGTTGATGGTGACGTCGCCCCCGATCCAGACGCGATCACCGATCGTCACAGGCTTGGCGTAACAGGCGCCCGCCACGCGTTCGGCCGCGTCGATGGCGTGGTTGGTGGTGTAGATCCCGACGCGGGGCCCGAAGAGCACATGGTCGCCGATGGTGATGCCGCCGCCATCGAGCATCACGCAGTCGAAGTTGGCGTAGAAATGGTCGCCGAGCGTGATGTTGAAGCCGAACTCACAACGGAATGTCGGCTCGAAATGGCAGTCCCGTCCGACGTCCCGCAGCAGGCGCCGCAGGATCGCCTCACGGTGTTCCTGCGACTGCCCGAAACTGTCGTTGTACTCGCTGGTCAGCAGCACGGTGCGCCGGCGTGCCTGGACGAGTTCCTCGGTGAGGTCGTTGTACATCCGGCCGGAAAGAATGTGCACGCGCTGGTCCTCAAGCGTCACTGCGTGTTCCTTGCCTCATCGTTCGTGACAGGGAGGCGTACAGTACCCGGTCACCGAGACACACGAGACGCCTTCCATCTGGGAGCCATGTCATCATCTGGACGACTCGAAGGATGGAGTGCGGCCGGTGAACCCGTGAGTTGGTGGCAAGGATTGATCGGGTGCACCGCGGGCCTTCTCATCGCGGTGGTGACCACCCCCGTCGGGGTGTCCGGAGCCGTCTTCCTGCTACCGGTCCAGTTCAGCGTGCTGAACGTGCCGAGCCCGGCGGTGACGCCCACCAACCTGCTGTACAACGTCGTGGCCGGCCCCGGCGCGCTGCTGCGCTACCGCAGGCGCGGCCACCTCGGCGGCCCGCTGACCCGCCTGCTGGTGCTCGGCACCCTGCCTGGTGTCGTCATCGGCGCGCTCATCCGGGTCTTCATCCTCCCCGATCCCCAGGTGTTCCGCCTCCTGGTCGCGTGCCTGCTCCTCCCCTTGGGCCTGTGGCTGTGCATGCGCACGCTGCGGCCACCTCGCCGCCACGACACGCCGGAAGGTCCCTCTCCGCGTGCCATCACCACGCTCGCGGTGGCGGTCGGGATCGTGGGCGGGATATACGGAATCGGCGGCGGGTCTTTGCTCGGGCCGATCCTGGCCGGACGAGGACTCCCGGTCGCCACGGTCGCGCCCGCCGCGCTGGCCTCCACGTTCCTCACCTCGATCGCCGGAGCGCTCACCTACACCGTCCTGGCGCTGACCACCCCCGGAGACATCTCACCGGACTGGGCGCTGGGTCTGCTGTGTGGTCTGGGCGGCCTGATCGGCGGCTACATCGGCGCCCACCTACAGCCTCGTCTGCCCGAGACCGCTCTGCGGCTGCTGCTGGGCACGTTGGCCATCGCCCTGGCCTGCCTGTACGCCGCACAGGGCCTGAACTGAAAACAGGCTGCCACCGACGTGAGGCGGCTCACGATTCGCGAGCGTGACCACGAGAGCACGTGCCACCGAACTTCTTCCCCCCTTTCTTCTCTCGAACGACTTCATTAGGCGCGCCACGAATTCACACCTCTCGTGGCCCCGGGTGCCCGACCGATGATTTTTGGGCACGGCTGAGTTAGTCATCAGCCTCGCTTTGAGTCTCGGCCCGCGACAACACATTTCGAGCACAGTTGAAACACGCAGGTCAGATGCCTCGTCCCTGTGCGTGACCGTCCTCCCCGGAGCGCGAACCAGGCACCCTCGACCATGCTCCGCACGCAAAACACTGGAAACAAACGGGCTGATTCGGCGATATTCGTTAATGAGAAGCGCAGGCCTTCGACGGGGGAGGCCAAGCGACCGGGGGAGGGCGGATGCGCATTCATTTCACGCGCGCAGATCTGGCGCGCACCCATGTGGCGGACGGGCCGGATGTGATGTGGGAGGTGGTCGGCAGCTTGCAAGCCCTGCAGGGCACCTATGGGCGGAAAGCATTCGGGCACTGGCGCCGGCGGGTGCGCCACGACCTGCATCGCGCGGGCGTAGCGCGGCCGGTGCACAGCCGGCTCTTCCCGGTCGCGCCCCACGCCGCCTATTACCCCGACCTGCTCACGCCTCCTGAGGGCGCCCTCGGCCTGGAGGAAGCCCTGGAAACGATCCTGAGCACGTCCCGGCACCGATTACGCGAAGAGATCGGCCTGCTCGGTGGCAGACCGGGCGCCGGGACCTGGCTGGAGGACCTACGAGCCGCCCGAACAGGTGCGCTGACCGAACTCGGCGACACCGTGCGCGCCTACCACCGGCTCTCGGTGGAGCCGTACTGGCCGACCATCCGCGCCTGCGTCGACAGTGACATCGCTCTCCGCCGCCAGGTCATGCGTGGCGACGGCGTGAACGCCCTGCTCCACAGCTTCCGCCCGATGATGCGCTGGAGCTTCCCGGTTCTGGAGATTGCCGACCATCCCTCCGATCGCGACATCCACCTCAACGGACGCGGCCTGCTGCTGATCCCCTCGTACTTCAGCCACCTGCATCCGGCCACCATCTTCAACCCCGAACTGCCGCAAGCCATCGTCTACCCCGCGCACCACAACCCCGGCGCGTTACAGACGCCGCCGGGCATCGCTCTCAATCGAGTGCTCGGCGAGACCCGCGCCGCGGTCCTGCGAGCCGTAGCCTTCGGCGGCACGACGAGCGAACTGGCCCAGCACCTAGGGGTATCCCTGGCCACAGTCAGCCATCACACCTCCATCCTCCGCGACGCGGGCCTGATCAGAAGCCGCCGCAGAGCCACCGCCATGCTGCACACGCTCAGCCCCCTGGGCGCGGCCTTCCTCACCGGCCGCACACCCTTCGAAACCGAAAACCTGACGGTCATACGCCGAACCGGCTCACTCCCGTGACCAGCGCCTGCTCGGACGCGTCGGCGAGGCGGGCGGTGGTCGGCACCATGGCGGCTCGATTGGGTGTACGACGAACTGTGCCTATCCTTCTCCCGTGGCACTGCGGTTCGAGACTCGCGCGTCCGACTCGCCCTGGGTCGACACCGTGTGGACCTGTACGAGCGAGCGGGTCACGGAGATGACCTCGGTGGCGGCCGTGTGCTGGGGTCTGGTGTTCTGGGAGCGCGAGGGCACGCCTTACGCGAGCATCTCCGGCCCTGAGACCGGGACCGGCACCGCGCCGGTCCCGGAGGGCGCGACCTTCGTCGGCATCGAGTTCGCGGTGGGCACCTGGCTCCGGGCCGTGCCCACCCCGGCCCTGGTCGACCGCGGCGTCGAACTCCCCGACGCCACGCACCGGACCTTCCGGCTGGACGGCAGCCGTTGGGAGACGCCCGGCCCCGACGACGCCGAGGCCCTGGTCGACCGCCTAGTGCGCGCCGGAGCCGTGCTCCGTGACCCGCTCGTCGCCGAGGTCCGTCGAGGCCACCGTCCAATGGTCTCGGGACGCACCCTCGAACGCCGGTTCCGCGCGGCGACCGGGCTCACCCAGGGCGCCGTACGGCAGATCGAACGCGTCCGCAATGCCTCGGCGCTGCTGGCCGCCGGCACCCCGGTCGCCGATGTCATCTCCAAGCTCGAGTACTTCGACGAGCCACACCTGGCCCGTGCGCTGCGCCGCTACGTCGGGTGTACGGCGCGACAACTCCGCGAGGGCACCGTCGGCGCGATCGCCCTGGATCTGGATCAGCCGACGACGTCGTAGATCAACTTGACGATACCGTTCGGGTAGGCCTCGGACGCCCGAAGACTCAATGCCTGCTTGTCTCTGTCCGCCCCGCTGAACAGGCTCTTCCCCGCTCCGAGCAGCACCGGGAACACGAGCAGGTTGTACCGGTCGACCAGTCTCGCGTCCGACAGTCGCCGAGCGAGCTCCGCACTCCCATGAATGAAGATCGCGCCCCCCTCGCCCTTCTTGAGTTCGACGACGTCCTCGGTCGACCGCAGGATCGTCGTAGGCCCCCACCCCTCAACGATGGCGTCGTCGGGCAGCGTGCTCGAGACCACGTACTTGGGCAGCTCCTTGTAAGCGGCATGATCCTCCGAGTCCCGCCAGAACGGTGCGAACACCTCATAGCTACGACGCCCGAACATCAACGCCGTCGTTTCCTCAAGCTCCTCCCCCTTGAGCGAGAACGCCTCAGGCAGAAACTCGATGCCCTTGACCACCCACCCCCCACTCCGGTGCTCTTCCCCCGGCCCACCCCCCGGGGAGTCCACAACACCATCGAGCGAAACAAACGCCGTACAGACCAGATCACGCATGTGCTGCTCCCCTCATTGCCGGCCGACGAGGCCGCCAGGTAGATCGACAAGCGGATGGCAGTTCCACTCCAACGCACCGTGGCGGAGCGCCCACGCCATGCTAGGAAGCCCCACTGCGGCCGTCTTGTATGAAAACGACGGCCAAGGAGGTAATGGACGACGCCACAACCGGACAGTGGCCGCACGTGGTTGAGGCGAAAAATTCCACGATGGGCTCACGGTTATTGTGCAGGTGGGCCGCCGAGGAATCGAACCCTGAACCTTCGGATTTTAAGCTCGGACGATCATGGTTCCAGACAGTTCAATGCAGGTCAGCGGGCATGCGTGGTCTGATCTGAACGCCTTTGGATCACCTTGAACTGCAACCCAAACTGCAACCCGCGCGATTGTGGCTCCCCTGCAATCCTTCGCGCCACGGGAGTAGACGCCCAAGGAAGGTTATATGGAATCCTCCGGCGTTGATTTGGGTGAGCGATACCTCTGCCGGACGTCTCTTATCTGAATCCACAGAATGAGGACAAATATCGCGCCCATGATGGCCTCTGATACCCACCACCATGGCGAGGCGCCGAGGTGAAGCCAGTCCTCGGTGATGGACGAAGGCATGCCCTTGAAGAGCGCCAAACCGTGGATGAGGATGCCGTACGTGGCGACGACAGCCACTAACACAGAACTCCATGTCGGTTGGCGGGGTGAGAGCACCTTCGCCGCACCTTCACGAGGTTGCTTGCCCGCACTGGATCTCACGAGATCAATATGGCACCCCTAACCAGGCATGGGAAGGTGCGTCCTTGGCGTAGTCGCGCGCGCCGTTCAACTCGTCGAGCAGATCGTCAAGGTACAACTCGTAGTGGTCGCCCCACCAGCGGCGTGCCTTGTTGTCCCAGATCCGGTAGCCGCCGGGAACGCCTCTGGCGACGTAGCGCCTCCTGCTCATAGTTCGTCAGCCTGCAATCTCGCCGGTCCAGGGTCAAGCTCGGCGATTAGCCACGTTGCTCGGTGAGCCAGGGTGAGGAACGAATCCTGGATCGTCGATCGCCCCAAGCATGTACGGCGTCCAGCCACGCCGTGGCGATCGTTAGGGCTGCATCTGCACGGCGGCGCGGCAACCCTGGTCGGAGCGTTCGATGAGTACGGTGCGGCAGGCGTGCGGCGCCCGGCCCGTTGTCCGCGCCGTCCGGGACCGGCCCCCAGGCCGCACGCCCGGACGGCGGGCGGGCGGAGGGCCGGGGGTGCGGCGGCGCGCCGCGCCGCCGTCTTGATACTTAACAGAGTAACTCGGCAATATTTTGCGTTCGACGATGTGGCTGGCTATGTGCCGGGTGGGATGAGCTGGGTCATGTCGTTGATGACGGCGTCTGCTCCGGCGTTGTGCAGGAGGTGGTCTTTGTCGGGGGCGTTGGCGTAGCCGATGCTGAGGACTCCGGCGTCTTTGGCGCTTTGGATGTCGCTGACTGAGTCGCCGATGAAGACGGTTAGGGCCGGGTCGGCTCCCAGAGCGTTGAGGGCCTGGGTGATCAGATGAGGGTGGGGTTTGAGTAAGGCGGGATCTTGGAACAGGGTGCGGGCTGAGATGTGGTCGAAGTAGCCGAGTAGGCCGTATCGAAGAGTACGTGTTTGACGTTGGTGAGTATGCGATGGATGGTTGCAGGCTTAGAGATCACCCTTTGTACTCCCGGCTGATGGTGCTCCACATCGACTCGAACCATAGACGAGATTGCTTGATGTACTCGCGTCCGGTGTCGGTGTCGGCGGAGTGGTGAAAGATCGCGGCGTCTTTGCCCATGAGGTCATAGATGCCGCGGCTTTCGTCGCCTATGTGGAGCTCATAGCGTTGTATCGGGTAGTAGCCGAAGAATGCGTCTTGGCCATTGATGAGGTAGAGCTTGAACAGCGGGGCCACCTGGTGGAGCCGGATCTCGGCGGTTGCTTTGTTGATCGCTCCGCGGGCAGCCAACTCGTTGACCGAGTCGAGTATGGCTGTGGCGTGGCGTTGCATGATCGTGGTGGCGCGGGCGCGGAATTCGGGGTCATCGGCGAGATTGTCGGCTTTGCAGGGCAGGGTCATGGGTCTGGTGGTGTCGGGCAGGAGAAGGCGTCTGCACGCTGATCGACGCTCCCACGGGCGAGGACGTCGAGATAGAGCCGCTGACGGCCGCTGAGGCGCGCGCCGTGCTGGAGAAGGCCGTAGATCGTAGAAACGGCACGCGTTGGTCGGTCGCGCTCGCGCTGGGGCTCAGGCAGTGCGAAGCGCTCGGGCTGCGGTGGAAGTACCTCGACCTGGACAAGGGCGTCATCCGCGTGTTCTGGCAAATCAAGCGACAGCGTTTCCAGCACGGCTGCGAGGACCACCATGCCTGCGGAGAACGGCTGCACCGGTATCCCTGCCCGGCTGACTGCCCAAAGGCCAAAAGGACGTCCGGGAGGCGACACCTGTGCCGTCGCCCGTGCCCTCCACGGTGCCGGGAACACGGCGGGAAATGCCCGGCCTTCTGCGCGCCGGACTGCGTCGGGCACGCCCCGTCCTGTCCTGATCGCATCGGCGGTTGGGCGTTCGTGAAACCCAAAGGCAAGGGCCGGCGGACGGTGCTGATTCCGCCACCGCTGATCCCCCTGCTGAAACTGCATGGAGAAGCCCAACGGCAGGAGGAGAAAGCCGCAGGAAAGAAGTGGTGCGGCATGGATCTCGTCTGGAGCCGGACTGATGGAAGCCCAATCGACCCCGGTGACGACTGGGACGAATGGAAAGCACTCCTAAGGGATGCCAGGGTCGGAAAGGATGCCCGGGTCCACGACGCACGTCACACGGCGGCCACGTTGCTGCTGGAACAGGGCGTGGACATCAGCGTCGTGCAGGAAATCCTTGGCCACTCCCAGCTCACCACGACCAAGCGCTACACCCACGTCACGGCGAAGCTCGCCAGCGATGCGGCGGCGCGGATGGGCCGGGCGCTGTGGGATGCATGAGGCCGGGGACTGCAACCCCGTGCTGACAACTGCAACCCGAACTGCAACCCCGGGCAGGCTTACGGATCATGAGATCCAGGAGTCTGCCCTGGTCTTTGAGGGTGGGCCGCCAGGGACTCGAACCCTGAACCTACGGATTAAAAGTCCGCAGCTCTGCCATTGAGCTAGCGGCCCGCATAGATGCAGGGTACTGAGCGTACCGTGACTTGCGCGACCGGCTTGCCGTTGGTGGATCAGGGTGGGGGCGAGGGGGGTTCAGGGGGTCGCCAGGGTTGGGCCAGGGGGAATCCCTATGTGCTAAGGGCGGTGTGGGGGGCAGTCTTGAGACATGAACGAGATGAACTCTTACGGGCACCAGTCGACCAAGGAACTCCGCCGGACTCGGCAGGGGAAGATCATCGCAGGGGTCTGCTCCGGGGCGGGGGAATTCCTGGGGGTCGACGCCAACATCCTGCGGCTCGCGCTCGCAGTCGCCACCTTCTTCGGTGGGCTCGGCATCGGGATCTACGCGGTCGCGTGGCTGCTGATCCCGGAAGAGGGCAAGAGCACCTCCATCGTCCAGGACCTGATCAGTAAGCAGAAGAGCGAGCCCAACTCGGTCTGGCAGCAGGCCTCGGGGCACTTCCAGCAGGCGTCCACCAAGTGGAAGCAGCAGCAGAGCCAGGCGCCGTACGCCGACCAGCCCGTCCAGGACGCGCCTCGGCAGTCCCCGGTCGACGAGCCGCCCGCGAAGTTCTAGGTCACCTGAGTGCGGACCCTGGTGATTATCTCGGCACGAGACTCGGTCCAGAGCATGGCCAGCAACGCGGCCACGGACAACCCGGCCGCCCCGGCGAGGGCGACCACCGGCTCTGGACCGAGCGCTTGGGCGGCGGCTCCGCCGATCAGGATGCCGATGCCCTGGACGCCGAGCAACCCGGACTGCACGAGACCGAAGGCCTGGGCCCGCCGGTTGGCGGGCACACATTGGACGAACGCGGCATTCGCCGCCAACTGATAGGCACCGCCGAATCCGGCGAGCGCCCAGAGCGCGAGGACGACGGCCACCGGCGGCCGCATCGCGCAGCCGATCAGGGGGGCGCAGCTGAGCATCGCCATCCACCCCATGGCCCGCAGGCGCCTGGTGGGGGTGACGCACCGGCCGAAGAAGAACGCGCCGATCACCGTCCCGGTGGGCATGGCGGCCATCAGCAGGCCGGTGAGCAGCGTGACGGTTTGAGGATCCCGGCTGAAGGTCGCGGCGTACGGCACGGCGATGCCCTCGGGAAGTACGTAGAAGCCGCAGAGCCAGGCGAACAGCACCAGAACCCGCAGACGCCGGTCCCCGAAGACGAGCCGTGCTCCTGACTTCGTCATGGCCCACATCGAGACCGGCACACTGCCGTCAGGCTCGGGTGGAGGGCGGCGGCGGACGCCGAGCGCGATGATCAGCGCCGAGGCCAGGAAGGTCGCCGCGTCGAGCGCGAGACCGTAGTGGGCCCCGATCGCCGCGATCAGCCCGGCGCCGGCGGCGAAGCCCAGCATCTGCACCGCTTGGTTGGTCATGTTCTGCAGTGCCGAGCCCGCGACGTACCGGTCCCCTTCGAGGATCTCGGGCAGCAGCGCCGCCCGTGCGGCCGTGAACGGCGAGCTGAGCAGCACCACCAGGAAGACCAGGGCGCACAGCACGAAGAACGGCATGTCGGGCACCGCCATGAGGCCCACCAGGGCGGCACGCGCTAAATCACACACGATCATGATGTGACGCCGCGCGTACTTGTCGGCGAGTCCGGCGAGGAAGGGACCACCGATGATCGGCGGAAGGTACGTCAGCGCGTACACGGCGGCGGTGGCGAGGGGCGCACGGGTGCGGTCGTAGACGAGCAGGGCCAGTGCCACCTGGGCGAGCTGGTCGCCGAGCAAGGAAAGGCACTGCCCGCCCCACAGGGCGCGGAATTCGCCGATGGCGATGACTTCGCCGTATGTCGCTTGGCTTTCGGGCGAGCGGCGGTGCCGCCCGGGCAGCCGGCCTGGCCTCGTGGCCGCCATATTTCTCCGCTGGGCTCGCTGGGCCGTCCTGACAGACCGTGTTCAGTGTGTCACCTACGGTGCCCATGCCGGGCGTGGTTACGCAAGCCCAATCGCAGGATAGGTTCTGCTCACCACCAGGCGACGGAGAAGTTCGCCCAGGTGAGCGGGCTACCAGCCCAGTTCGTGCAAGCGGTCGTCGTCGATTCCGAAATGGTGAGCTATTTCGTGAACGACGGTTATTTGTACCTCCTCGATGACCTCGTCTTCGGTCGCGCACATCCCGCAGATCGGATTGCGGTAGATCTCGATCCGGTCCGGCAGCACGCCCGAGTACCAGTCCCCGCGCTCGGTCAGCGGGATGCCCGTGTAGAGCCCGAGCAGGCCAGGTTCGGGAGGATCGTCGACCACGACGACGACCACGTTGTCCATGACTTGGGCCAGTTCGGGCGGAACGGTGTCCAGAGCCTCGGCAACGAGTTCCTCGAATCTGCCCCGCGAAACCTCGATCACCCTGCCATCGTGTCACCGCACCGGCCCGGCCGCGCACGCCCTCCCCGACCTGGCCGCCGGAAGATTTGACCAACGCATGAACATCGTCTGACTCGTGTCGGCTATGAATTGTGCGACGTTTTCGGGTAGCAAGGCGACGATGACTGTCACAGGGTGGATGGACGCGGGCCGGCGATTCGCCGGACGGCGGGCCGTACGACGTACGACGTCAAGCCTGCTGGTCGCGCTCGTGGCCCTGGCCGGCGCGTGGCTGGGGCTGGCCGTGGGCGCTCATGTGAGCACGGCCGTGGGGCCGGCCGAGATCGGCATGAGCCTCCAGCCGTCGTGGCGGGGGCAGACGGTCCTGGACATCCGCCCGCTCGGGACGCTGCGCTTCGAATCCCATCAGGGGCCGCTGCAACTGCACCTCAGCCTGGACGGCATCCGCGCGGACGTCGCCCAGCGGCTCCTGGAGAGCCCACGCTGGGCCGAGACGCTCCCCGACCTCATCGAGGCCGATCTCCAGTCGGGGCTGCGCGAGTTGTTGCTCAGAGCAGCCATCTGGGCGGTCGCAGGGGCGTTCCTGGCGGGTCTGGTCGTCTTCCGCGGGTGGCGCAAGGCCCTGTGGACGGGGGCGACGAGCATCGCCACCCTCGTGGTCGTCGGAGCGCTGGCCGTGATGACCTTCAACCCCGCCTCCATCTCCGAGCCTCGCTACACCGGCCTGCTCACCGGCGTGCCGTCGCTCATCGGCAGCGCCGAGTCGATCGTCAGCCGGTTCTCCGAGTACCGGGCACAACTCGCCAAGCTGGTGACGAACGTCTCGCAGCTGTACCACGCGGGCGCCACCCTGCCCGTGTACTCACCCGACCCGAACACCCTGCGCGTGCTGCACGTCTCGGATATTCACCTCAACCCTTTGGCCTGGAACACGATCCGATCCCTCATGGAACAGTTCCAGATCAACGTGATCATCGACACCGGGGACATCGCGGACCACGGCACCAGGGCGGAGAACAAGTTCGTCGAGGAGATCGGCAAGCTGAAGGTGCCGTACGTCTACGTACGCGGCAATCACGACTCCACGGACACCGAGCGCGCCATCGCCCGCCAGAAGAACGCCGTCGTCCTGGACGGTGCCGCGAAGACCGTGGCCGGCCTCCGGATCTACGGCCTCGGCGACCCGCGGTTCACCCCCGACAAGAGCGTCGAGGTCGACTCCGACGCCGCGGCCCTCGAACGCCTCGGCCGCTCGCACGCCGCCCGCCTCGTCCCCCCATCGGTCCCCACGAGGAAGCCGTCCCCGGCCGGCAGTCCCTCCCCGGCCGCCTCCAAGGCCAGCGGGACCGAGGCCGCCGCCGCCAAGCTCCCGGTGGACGTGGTCGCCGTGCACGACCCCACCATCGGACGGGCCTTCGACGGCTCCGTACCGCTCGTCCTCGCCGGGCACGTCCACGAACGGTCGACCGAAATGCTCGCCGCCGGCAGCCGGTTGATGATCGAGGGCTCCACCGGCGGCGCGGGCCTGCGCGGCCTGGAACACGACGAACCCACCCCCATCCAGGCCTCCGTCCTGTACTTCGACCGCAAGACGCATCGCCTCCAGGCCTGGGACGATGTCACCCTCGGCGGCCTCGGGGAGCAGTGGGTGCAAATCCAACGTCACGTTGAGAGCGACCCTGGTCGTACAATTCTTCCGGAGCCGTCTTCCACCCCGACGCCATCGGGAGAGAAGACCACCGCAACCGCCACGCCGGTCAGACGGTGACCGCTTTGGCATCGGGGCCCACGGTCCCCTATGCTTCAGAGGTCCCCGACGGACGGCGTCACGGATCCAGGACGAAAGTCCTGAGCCCCCATCGTCTAGCGGCCTAGGACACCGCCCTTTCAAGGCGGCGGCACGGGTTCGAATCCCGTTGGGGGCACGCGTGAGCAGACGCTCACCGGAACGACCGGAGGTCAACGATCTCCGCCGAACTGGTAAGCTAAGCGAGCACAACCCCGGGGCCCCGGCCCCGGTAAAGCACAACGAGGTCCTGTAGAGCAGTTTGGAGTGCTCGCCACCCTGTCAAGGTGGAGGTCGCGGGTTCAAGTCCCGTCAGGACCGCCTGGTAGGTGCCCGTCACCACCGAGGTCAGGTAGCTCAGTCGGTACGAGCGTCCGCCTGAAAAGCGGAAGGTCGGCGGTTCGACCCCGCCCCTGACCACACCATCTGAACAGCTAAAACGCCCCGTGCAAGTTGTGCACGGGGCGTTCTTGTTTGTATTTGACGGAACTTGCCGGGAGTGGAACGGCAAGGGCTCGATCGAGCATGATCAGATAGCAGGGTGCTTTGCCGGCTTTCGGGTTTGGTGTTCCGAAGAGGCGGTGGTGGAGGGTTTTGGGAGAGTCCGCGACATGCGTGAGCTCTGTCGGCGTGTAAGGGTCTGCCTGTGGTTGGGCGGGCTTAGCGCGGGGTGGAGCGGATGCGTTGGGTCAGTAGGACGATCAGGGCTAGTTGGATGACGAGTATCGCCAGGGCGATCAGGGCTGATGTCGCGAGCATCTGTTCTTCCGAAAGGCCGGTGCCGCAGTCCGTCATGTTGCCTTGTGAGGGTGTGACGCAGTTGCGTCCTTGGATCATGATGACGATGAGCCAGTTGACGAGCAGGAGGGGGATCGCGCCAAGGATGACGGCGGGGGTGACGTACTTCGTCTTGGCGGCGGTTTGGTTGATCTTCGGCGGGATATGTTCGGGGCTTCTGCTGGTATCTAAATCACGGCTCACCGAAAACACGCTCCTTTGTGGAGTGGCTGTGCTTCTTGGCGTCTCTGGTGTGGTATCCCTGAGCCCGTATTCCCGTTCTGGGTGACGTGATCAGATGAATGTTGTCTGTGTGGCAATTTAGGGAAGCTCAGTGATTATTCGGAGCAAACCGGTAGAGGTGAGGGGCGCTCGGGTTGGGCCTATGCTGGGGCCGGCGTTTGTGGCGGCTATTGCTTATGTGGATCCTGGGAATGTGGCTACCAATCTTACGGCGGGGGCCACGCTGGGGTACGGGTTGGTGTGGGTTGTTGTCATGGCCAGTCTTGTTGCGATTCTAGTGCAGTTTCAGGCGGCCAAGCTCGGGATGGCTACGGGGATGAGTTTGCCGGAGCTTTGTCGTCGGAGGTTCGGCCGGGTGGGTGGGCGGGTTTTGTGGGTGCAGGCCGAAGTGGTCGTGATTGCTACTGATCTTGCGGAGTTCGTGGGGGCCGCCATTGGGATGCAGTTGTTGTTCGGGGTGCCGGTGGCCGTGTCGGCGGTGGCTACGGCGGTGGTGTCGCTGGCGCTGCTGGAGTTGCGGCGGAAAGGTCGGACGCGGCCGTTCGAGCTCATGAGTGCGGGGGCTCTCATGTTCGTGGGGGCGGGGGTCGGCTACAACATCGTCGTCACGGGGAATCAGTCCGTCAGTGGGCTTGGGGCGGGGCTGGTACCGGGGCTTGGGGGTGCGGGGGCGCTGTTGCTGGCCATGGGGATCGTCGGTGCGACGGTCATGCCTCATGCGGTTTATCTGCATTCGGCGCTGGTGCAGGGGCGGGGGATGAGTGCCGAGGATGCTCGGCGGCAGCCTGTTCTTGTGCGCCGGATTCTGCGGGTGGACTGTTCGCTGGCCTTGGGGGTGGCGACGGTCGTCAATGTGGCGATGATCGCGCTCGGGGCGGGGCTGGGGGTGGCCACGGGTGGGGCTTGGACGGGAGATCTGGTGGCGGCTCATTCGGAGCTGGCGGGGAGGGTTGGGGGGGCCGCGGCATTGGCTTTCGCGGTGGCGTTGTTGTCGTCGGGGATCTCCTCATCGGGGATCGGGACGCTCGCGGGGGACATCGTGATGCGGGGATTTCTGGGGTGGCGGGTGCCTGTGCACGCGCGGCGGATCGTGACGATGACGCCGGCCGTGCTCGCGTTGTTCTCCGGTGCTTCGCTGACGGGGTTGCTGGTGCTCAGCCAGGTGGTCATTTCCTTCGGTGTGCCGGTGGCGCTGTTCCTGCTCGTCTACTTCTGCCGGGATCGGTCGCTGATGGGGGCGCTGGTCAACGCGCCGCAGACGACCTGGATCGCGGGGGTGGCGGCCGCTGTGGTCGCGCTTCTCGGGTGTTCGCTGCCGATTCTGATGCTGTTCTGACCTGCGGCCGGGGAGTCACGCCGAGGTGCGGACCGGGTCGGGGGGATTGGCTCGGGCGACGAACAGTGGGTCGACGGGGGTGTAGGGGAATTGGGGGAGGTCGCGCTCGGGCATGTTGAAACTGGCGGCGAGGACTTCGCGGGAGAACGCCGTGGCGGTGGCGCGGTAGCCGATGTCGCCGGGCATGGACTGGTCGAAGAAGATGAGGAAGTGGATGTCCTCGTCGCCGATGACTTCGATGTGATGTGGGAAGGCCCGGGGCACGAAGTACACGTCGCCGGGACCGAGCAGATACTCGTCGAGGGTGTTGTCGGGGTCCAGGACGCGCATTCGGGCGTGGCCTTTTTCGACGTATCCCATCTCGCCGGTGACCGGATGCCAGTGGGGTTCGCGCATTCCGCTCTCCCTGATGCGCAGGGAGTACATGGAGATGTCCTTCAGGGCGGCCCAATACTGCTTGCGGGCGAGGCGGGCCTCGCCGTAGGCGTAGGACAGCGGCGGATGCTGGCCTTCGGCGTCGAACAGATGGGCGTTGGGCAGTCCGGCCGTGGAGGGGACGTCGGCGGCGCCTGTACGGCGGACGATCTGCTGGGGCGGAGAACGGTCGAAGGCGGCGAACGCCGAGGCGGGCAGGTCGTAGGTGTTGCCGAGCACCGAGTCGGTCATGGCGCTGAGGCTGGAGCGCAGGGAGAAATGCTGAGGGCGTTCGTGGCGTAGCGCCAGAACGAACTCGGCGCGCTCGCCGCCGATGTTCTCGATGTGGTAAATGGCTCCGGACTCGACGTGGTACATCTGGCCGGCGCCGACGATGAACGAGGAGAAGGCGTCGCCATTTCCGAGAATCGACACCAGGACCGTGCCGGAAAGACAGTAGCCGAGCTGATTGGCGTTGACGTTCCACTGCGGCTCGCGGATCGCGCCGGGTTCGAGGACGACACGCTTGATCGAGAGCCTGCTGAGAATCGGCAGAACGGTGGCGTCGACCAGGGTGACCGATCCGAGTTCGTTCTCGAACGCGGGGCGCGCGGTTACCAGGGAGGTGATGTGTGGCGACGTGCTGGTCATGGTTTCCCCTCGTTGCCGCGACCGGTGCGTGGCCACGTTTCCCCAGGTTAGGCAGTGGGTGTCTGCCGTAGCGGGTTGTGCCGCGGCGTGTCGGCAGATCTTGATCTTCCGAGGTCCTCGCCGCACGTGTGGAGATGCTGTGCCCGGCCGCTCGGCACGAGGATGGGAATGTCGAACGCGCGTGTCCCCCGGGAGTTTCTATGCCTTCGTTCCGCTGGAAAGTCGCGACCCGGACTGTCATGGTGGGGACGGCGGTGGCGGCCCTCCTCACCTTGGACGCCGCGCCCGCCTCGGCCGGTACCGTGACGGTGAACTACACCTGCGCCGCGATCACGGGGCCCTGGGGGTACAAGGTCTTCGACGTCAGCGTCACGTCCCCCGCCACGGTGACGAGGGGGCAGACCGCGGCCGTGCAGGTCGCCATGACGGACACCTTCATGTCCACCACCTCGCTGGCGGCGGGGGTGGTCCGCGGCACCATGACGCTCCACCTCGGCGGGGCGGGGTCCGGGACGGTCGACGCCACCGGCCTGACCAACCCCGCCGTCGCGCCCGGCACTCCGTGGCGGGTCTCGGGGGGCAGTGCTCAGGTGACGTTCGCGAACGCCGGCGACGTGACGTTCACGCCCGGCGTGTTCCGGGCCGGCGCCTGGGGGTGCGGCGTGCGGACGGGGTACACCGCCCCGGTCGCGTCCACCACGCACGTGAATCCCTGACGGATCTCCTGGCCCGGACCACGCGGCCCGGGCCATGAGACCAGCCGGTCAGACGCAGCGCAGGACGAACGACTCGCCGGTGCCGTTGTTCGCGTTGAAGGTGCTGCCGGCCACCGAGCCGTCGTCCGAGGCGACGGTGAGCCACATGCTGTGCGTGGTGGACTTCGCCAGGGTGTGGACGTGCTGGCCGAGGCGCCAGATGCCCTCACCGCCGCCGGTGGCCTCGTCCGTGGTGCCGGTGATCAGGCCGTCGCGGTTGATGGCGCGGGTGTCGGCGCTCTTGGGGAGTACGCGCGGCACGCCGTCGGTGTCCCAGTACACGCCGTAGGTGCGGTACGGGGAGGTGTAGCTGATGCGGCCGATCACACGGCCGTTGGAGATCTTGGTGGCGAAGGTGCCGGCCGCGCCGGAGATCTTGGCGAGGGGGGTGATCGTGCCGTTCCTCCACAGGGCGGGGCCGTCGGGGGTGCGCAGCAGTACGGTGCCGTCCTCGTCCGCGGCCTCGGGCTCGTACTTGTCGGGCAGGGCGGTCTCGATCACCTGGCCGGGACGATCGGCCGGCCAGCGCAGCAGGCGGTGCACGTACAAATTGTCGACCCGCACCATGTTCCGGCCTATGACATCGCCGTTCTCATTGGCGGCCAGCGGCCGGAGCTGTCCGTTGTTGGCCGGACGCACGAGTTTTTCCACCTGGCCATTCCGGAAGAGGACCGCGTAACTGGGTCCGGCGGGAGGCGCGATCGGGATGGCCGTCCAGGCCAGCACGGTGCTCGCCCGCGTTTCGTCCGGCACGCCCACGATCGGCTCGTTGCCCACCTTGGTGCCGTAATCAATGAACTGCCCATTCCGCCACGAGACGCCGTGCCAAAAGCCGTCGGCCAGCACGGCGCGACCCGAGAAACCACCCTGGTGGTTCGTCGCGGTGACCTCGGACTGCTTGGTGCCCGCGGGTACGGGTAACACGGATCGCGTCCACGTGCACGCGGCACTCGCGGACGCTGCGCCCGCCGCCGCCGTGCCCGACGCCAGCAGGAGCGCCGTCCCCGCGGCCAAATGGCCGAGCCGTTTCACATTCATGCCATTCCTCTCTTAGGCAAACGCTGTTCTCCACCAGCGTATGCGTTTAGGAATAGCCACCCGCGTTTCCTCTTACTCACGGCAATTTCGAAGAAATTCATCGGTTCAAGGGAAGATGAAAGACGGCCGTGGTGCCGCCCCATTCAGCGGTGCTCTCCACGGCCTGGCCTGGAAGCTGCTCCGCGCCTGACCGGCGTGATCAGGCGGGGTGGGCTCGCAGGTGGGCGCGTTCGCCCTGCGGGCCGAAGAGGACGAGCAGTTCGACGGAGGAGGCGTCCGCGGAGCCGAGCCAGTGCGGGAGGTGGGTGTCGAACTCGGCCACCTCGCCGGGCTTGAGCACCAGGTCGCGGTCGTCGAGCAGCAGGCGCAGACGGCCTTCCAGGACGTAGATCCACTCGTAGCCTTCGTGCGTCTTCAGTTCCGGCTCGGCCGTGGTGGGCTGTGGTGGGATGACCAGTTTGTGGGCCTGCATGCCCCCGGCGCGGCGGCTCAGCGGGACGAAGGTCATGCCGTGACGGTGCACCGGACGCAGGTGCACGCGCGGGTCGCCGGTGTGCGGGGCGCCGACCAGCTCGTCCAGCGGGACGCCGTAGGCATGGGCTAGGGGGAGCAGCAGCTCCAGGTTCGGGCGCCGGGTGCCGTTCTCCAGGCGCGACAACGTGCTCTCCGAGACGCCGGTGGTCCGCGACAGGTCGGCCAGGGTGATGCCGCGCTGCCTGCGCAGCTCACGGAGCTTCGGGCCCACGGCGGCCAGTACGTTCTTCAGCTCGTCCATACCGGTCACCTTGCCGAAACGGCACGAGAAATTGCAACCGGCAGGACCGGGGGTCATTCTCGGGGACCCTCACGAACGAAAGGCGGCACACCCGATGGAACACGGCGTCGAGGCCGAGCACTTCTGGGAGAACCACTACAGCGGACGGGAACAGGTGTGGCGGGGCACCCCCAATGCCCTCCTCGTGGAGACCGTGGCGGGGGAGCCGCCGGGACGCGCGCTGGACCTCGGGTGCGGCGAGGGCGGCGACGCCGTCTGGCTGGCCACCCGCGGCTGGCAGGTGACCGCGGTCGACATCTCCGCGACGGCCCTGTCCCGGACCGCCGCCCGCGCGGCCGGGGCCGGGGCGGGGGCCGGGGATCGTGTCACCACCGAGCGGCACGACCTGGCCCGCACCTTCCCCGGCGGCACGTTCGACCTCGTCAACGCCCAGTACCTGCACACGCCGTTCGACCTCCCCCGGGCACGGGTCCTGCGCGAGGCCGCGCACGCGCTGAACCCGGGCGGGCTGCTGCTCGTCGTCGACCACGGCTCCGTACTTCCGTGGGCCTGGAATCCCGACGCCGACGCTCACTTCCCCGCGCCGCAGGACATCTTCGCCGAACTCGACCTGGACCCGGCCCACTGGCGGCCCGAACGCCTCGACCGCCCGAACCGTCAGGCCACCGGCCCGGCCGGCGAGACGGCCACCGCCACCGACACCGTCGTCGCCGTCCGCCGCCTGACCGGGTCAGTTCCGGCGTGAGGGGTCGCGCAGGACGACCACGGTGACCACGAAGGCGGCCGCCAGGAGTGCGGCGGAGGTGGTGAAGGCCAGGTGGTAGCCCTCGGCCAGCGCGGCAGGCTCGCCGGCGCCGGTGGATCGCAGGGCCTGGGTGCGGGCGGCGGCGAGGGTGGACAGTACGGCCACGCCGGTGGCCATGCCGATCTGCTGGGTGGTGTTGAACAGGCCCGAGGTGAGGCCGGCGTCGCCGGGACTGGCGCCGGACATGCCGAGGGACGTCAGGGCGGGCAGGACCAGGCCGCCGCCCGCGATGAGGACCATCACCGGGAGCAGGTCGGTGAGGTAGTCGGCGTCCACGGGGATACGGGTGAGCCAGGCCATCGCGGCGAACAGCAGGACGAGGCCCGCCATCAGGACGCGGCGTTCGCCGAAGCGGGTGTTGAGGCGGGCGGAGACGAACAGGGAGACGCCGCCGATGGCCAGGGCGGCGGGGAGCATCGCGAGGCCGGTGTCGAGGGCACCGTAGCCGAGGATCTTCTGCATGTAGAGGGCGACGAGGATCTGGAAGGCGAACATGCCCGACAGGGCCAGCATCTGGACCAGGTTGGCGCCGGAGACGTTCCGGGAGCGCAGGATCCGCAGAGGCATCAGGGGAGTCGCGGCGGTCGCCTGGCGGGCCACGAAGGCGGCGAGCAGGGCGAGGGACAGCGCCCCGAGGCCGAGGGTGCGGCCCGCGAGCCACCCGTACCGCTCGATCCCGACCACGGTGTAGAGGCCGAGCATCAGGCCGCCGGTGACGAGGACGGCGCCGATGACGTCGGCCCCGGCGGCGAGGCCGGTGCCGGGCTCGGCGGGCAGGGCGCGGACCGCCAGGGCGATCGTGATCAGGCCGATCGGCAGGTTGATGAAGAAGATCCAGTTCCAGCCGAGCGCGTCGGTGAGGACGCCCCCCAGGACCTGGCCGATCGATGCTCCGGCGGCGCCGGTGAAGCTGAAGACGCCGATCGCCTTCGCCCGCTCCCCGGGCTCGGTGAACAACGTCACCAGGATGCCCAGCACGACCGCGGACGCCATCGCGCTGCCGACGCCTTGGAGGAACCGTGCGGCGATCAGCAGGCCGGGCCCGGTGGCCACGCCGGCGAGCAGCGAGGCGGCGGTGAAGACCACGTTGCCCGCCAGGAACATGGTCTTCCTGCCGATGAGGTCGCCGAGGCGTCCGGCGAGGAGCAGCAGCCCGCCGAAGGCGATCAGGTACGCGTTGACGGTCCAGCTCAGCCCGGCGGGCGAGAAGCCCAGGTCCCGCTGGATGGCCGGCATCGCCACCGTCACGATGCTGCCGTCCAGGATCGTCATCAGCATCGAGGCGGACAGCACGGCGAGCGCCAGCGGGCGCGATCGGGACGTGCCTGTGCGGGTCGGCCGGGGAGAGGGTGCGGTGCGCGGCATGGCCGCCTCCTGTTTCGAAGGGAACAGGAGCGACCGTAGCAGATGGTTTTGTTGTAGACGATCCCTTACGGAGCTATTTGGCGCGCTGCCGTGCGCGCCGCACTCCCTGCGGCGCCTCCACCGGTGTCGCCAGATGCCCCGCCACCAGCCGGTTCAGCGCGCGGACGAGCACCTCGGCCTCGTCCGCGGGCAGTGAGCCCAGCACGTCCCGGTGCACGCCGTCCGCGATCTCCTGGCTCCGCCGTGCCACCACCGCCCCCTTCTCGGTGACCGCGATGATCCGCGCCCGCCGATCGGTGCTGGACGGCCGCCGCTCCGCCAGGCCCGCCTTTTCCAACGCGTCGACCGTGACCACCATCGTGGTCTTGTCCATGTCCCCGATCTCCGCGAGCTGGATCTGGGTCCGCTCCTCCTCCAGCGCGTGCACCAGCACGCAGTGCATGCGCGCCGTCAGCCCGATCTCGGCGAGCGCCGCCGCCATCTTGGTCCGCAGGACGTGTCCGCCGTGATCCAGCAGGAACGACAGATCCGGTTCGGTGCGCGCGGATGCCATGGCGGTCATGCCTCCAGACTAACCAGTGGTCCCGTTACGGATTATCCGCGTGCTTACCAGCGTGACGTGGGCCGATCAGACGTCGGCGAGGAGGCGGGCGGTGACGTCGGTGGCGTGGTCGCGGATCCAGGTGTGGGCGCGGGGGAGGCGGTCCTTGGCGCCCTCGGCCCAGAAGCGGGCGAAGACGGGGTCGATCTCGGCGGCGGCGCGCATGTTCGTGTGGAAGCGGGCGACCATGGCCTTGGCGGCGGGCATGAGGGCCTGGCGCTGGGGAGTGGTCAGGCCGTACGCGTCGGCGAACGCCGCGACGCGGGCGGGGATGTCCAGGCCGGCGAACGCGGGCGGGCGGTCCACCGGGTCCGTCAGGGGAGCCCAGTAGTACAGGGCGTTGGCGACGTCGGTGACGCGGGTCGTCGGCTTGGCGAGGTCGAAGTCGATGAGTGCCGCGGGCAGGCCGTTCCGGAAGACGACGTTGCCGGGGCAGTAGTCCCGGTGGCCGACGATCAGGGACTTGCCGTCGGCGGACGGCGCCGCGGCGGGCGCCGCGGGGGTGCCGCCCCAGACCGCGTCCGGCGGCGGCTCCCATCCCTGAGCCGCGTCGTGCAGGCGGCGGATCAGCCGTGCGAGCGCGACCAGCACCTCTTCCCCCGCGGTGTCCGCGGGAAGGGGGTCGCGCGGCACGTCGCCCGGTACGTACGAGAGGACCTCCCGGCCCTGGTCGTCGACGCCCAGCGGGGCGGGCGCGTCGTGGAAGCCGGCCGACCGGAGGTGCGCCAGGTACGCCTGGATCGTCGCGGTGAACGGCCGGACCGGACGCCGCACGGTGTCGCCCACCCGGACGATGCCCGAAGTGACGCCGTCGCCGATCAGTGGCTCCTCGGTGGGCCGGGGGAGATCATCGGCCATGCGTCAGTATTGCACGGGCACCGAGCCGCCCGCCGGATTCACTCGACGGGCCGGCCGAGGCCCGCGGGGTCCGGGCGTGGGGCCAGCGCGGCGAGCGCGGCGGCGGGGGTGTCGGTGAAGAAGTGGATCCGGGTGGCCTCGGCGCGGCGGCCGAGGGGGAGTGTGACGGTGACGGGCGCGGTCAGTTCGGCCACGACGTTCGTCTGGGAGGAGACCGCCACGCCGAGCCGGGTGCCCGGCAGGGTGACGAAGCCGGGTTCGTTGTAGTTCGTCGACAAGCGCACCGAGGCGATCATGTCGCGGGGGACGCGCAGGTCGAAGAACACGCCGTAGCGGATCCGCAGCTCGGTGGGGGTGACGACGTGCGGCCGGGTGGCGCAGCCGGTGCCGACGGCGGCGATGGCGACGATGGAGTAGAGGTCCAGGACGAGCAGCAGGACGCGCAGCCACTCCGGTGCCCCGATGCCCCGCAGCAGCAGGTCGAGCACGACGGTCTCGACCACCGTGACGAAGACGATGATCAGCAGCGACGAGGCCTGTTCCCGCGCGTACGGCAGCGCGGTGGCGCCCGGCGGGACCTCGTGGCGGCGGCGGGTGGCCCACAGGATGAGGCTGTGGAGGCCCTTGCGGTCGAACTCCATGATCTTGCGCGCCTGCGCCAGCCGGCGGGCCGCGGTCCCGGGCATCACGTCCTCCCGGCCAGGATCCGCACGACCTGCCGGAAGACCTCGGCCTGGGCGGGGGTCATCTCGTCGTCCAGCGTCTCCAGCCACGCGCCCATGGAGTCCCCGTCCGCGGGAAGGTGCTCGATCATCGCCGCCGCCAGATCGTCCGGGAGGTGCGCCGCCAGATCGGCGGCGAGCGCGGGCACGCGGGGGTCGCCGGGGGTCGCTTCGGCGATCTCGTCCAGCCTGGCGTAGAGGGCGTGGCTCCGGGCGAGGGCCGCGGGCTCGGTGAGCGGGCGCATCAGGCCGAGGACCGCCTTCCGGTCGTCAGGGTCGGCCGCGGTGTCCATCAGCGCGAGGAAGTCGCGGTCGACCTCGGCGAACCGGGAGCCCGCGGTGTGAAGGTCGCGCAGCACGGCCGCCATGTCGGGGGACACCGTGGAGTCGGCGTCCAGATCGTCCCGGGCCAGCAGCGTGGCGAGGCGGGCGCGCCGGGCGCCGATCGACTCCTGCTGCCCGGCCAGGTCGGCGTCCAGTTCCATGAGCACCTCGCGCAGCTCACGGCCCTGGTCGTCGGCCAGCACGTCGCGGATCTCGTCCAGTGACAGGCCGAGCTCGGCCAGCCTGCGCACCCGGGCGAGGACGATGGCGTCGCGCAGCCGGTACTCGCGGTAGCCGTTGGCCAGACGGACGGGTTCGGGCAGGAGGCCGAGATGGTGGTAGTGGCGCACGGTCCGGGTGGACACCCCGACCAGCGCGGCGAGCTCGCCGATTCGCATGCCCCTCATTAGAGACGTTGACCCTACGTCAAGGTCAAACCGGTGCACAGCGGGCGGGCGGCCGGGGGGCGATCTCCCTTAAGTCCTAATTGCGAGGGATTTCATATTTAAGCATGTGAGAGGCCATTAAATAGCTATCAAGATCGCGCAATGCCTGTTTGTCGTATGTGAGGTGGGGATAGTAACGCGGATGGGAAGCCGATCATAAGGAGCCGTACGCGCGCGGGGGCCGGACATCGGGAAATGCGCGTGCCGGCTCCGTCGTGTTCAAGGGGGAGAACAATGCCCGACGTCAAGAAATACGCCGCGCTGCTGGCGGCCATGGTGGCGATCACCGGAGGACTAGCCGGACTAGCCACCGTCACCGCCCCGAGCGCCAGCGCGGGCACGTCTCTCGTCATGGGGGGATGGGGCAACCACGACGACGATGACGACGACGATGGCGATGACGACGACGGTGACGGTGATGGCGACGACTACGAGGGTGACTCGCTGGAGGCGGACACCGACGAACTGGACCGCTCCGACGACGTGAGCGAGGACGGCACCGGCACCGGGCTCGGCCTCGGCGGCACGGGGACCGGCACCGGCACCGGTACGGACACCGGCACCGGCATCGCGGATGATCTCGGAACGCCCGTACGCGCCGCCGTCAACGGCCTGGAGTCGGTCGCCTGAGCCGAGCGTTGCGCGGCCACCGCGTCCGGGCGTTCCTCCTGGGAGTGCCCCCCGATCAGGGCCAGAACGGCCGGGCGCGGGCGGCCGCGGCGTTGATCGGCGCCCCGTCGATCTCGGTGAAGATCAGCGGCACGCCGAACGCGGGCCACTCGACCGCGAACTCGAACGGCTCGGGCGGCGGGAGCGGCCACAGCCACATCGACCATCCGCTGCTCGCGAAGTCGTTATTGTTCCGGCTGCTGCCGCCACCGCCGCTGTACTGCAGGATCGGGCCGTCCGGTCGCGGCGGCGGCCACTCGCCGCCCGACTCGGCCCTGCGGTCGACGGTCGTCGCCTTGCTGCCGTCGGAGAAGCGCACGCCGAAGCGCAGGACCTCGTCGTCGAGCGATGCGCCGTGACGGGCGAACGGATGATGGTTGCCGTGCATCAACAGCTCATGCCGCGTGCGCCAGGTGTCCTCGTCCATTCCTTCTGTACGCCGTGCCCCGATCTGCACGGCGATTTTGACCCCCTCGGGGAAAACGGTGCCGCTGACGAGTGCGATGACCAGCGCGTCACCCTCGAACAGCATCCGCTCGATAGGGGATATAGCCCCCAGGATTCCCGTGGGCGGTCCTACCCACGCCGGTAGTGCTCTTTCCTCGAACGGCTCCCGCTCGAGTGGCGGCGGTGCGGTGAAGAACTCCATATCGCCCAAACTACGTAATCCGCATAGTGTCCGCGACGGAATTTCCACCTGAGTTCTCCGTCCGCCCCGGCACGGCTCGGCCGGTCGACGGCGGTCAAGATCGGCGAGCGGAGTGTCCGGGGGGACGCGCTCGGGAGCCCCGCGATTCCCGCCCCGATGATCGTCGGCGGGCGCGCCGCGATGATCGGCTCCCGCGTACGCGAGCGAAGCGCGATGGCCGCGCCAAGAGCCTGGGATATCGTGCGCGAAAGGCGAACAATATGAAGGCGAACGGTCACATTCCCCCGCTTCGGCCGGCCGGCGGAGCATCCCGGCGGCGGTGAATAATTCACTGTCGTCGAATGGCCGCCGGGCGATTTCCTCTGGGCGCGAAGGTTTGTCAAGCCGCCGGTCCTGGCAGGAAGTGGTCGCCGGTGGACAGCATGCTGACCTGCTCGTCGGCTGCCCCGTGGGGGGTGGTGCACGCAGAATCGAGTTGGCGAAAGCGGATATCGATCGGGAAAAGAGGCGGGAAATGGTGAACGGAGTCGGCTCGCCGTTGAAGTCGAACTTGGCCGTTGAATTGTCGGTCCCTGAGGCGGGGTGGATGGTCTGTGACGTCGGCTGGGGTGACGATACGGACGCCACAGGAGCGGCCGGGCCGCACATAGCCCTCGGCACCGACGAGCCCGGAATCCGGGGACTGTTCAGGTTCCGCCCGGAGACGGCGTTTCCGATGAACCAGCTCGTGGACGTGCTGCTGTGCGGTGACAACACCCTGACCAGGGGTGAACGTGAGCTCATCGCGGCCTACGTGTCGTCGTTGAACGAGTGCCGGTTCTGCTTCTACACGCACGCGGCGTTCGCGGCGGTGCGGCTCGACGAGGGCATGGAACTGGTGCGGCAGGTCTGCGCCGACCTGGACACCGCTCCGGTGACGGACAAGATGAAGGCGTTGCTGCGCATCGCGGCCTCGGTGCAGCGCGGGGGCCGCAACGTCTCCGACCAGCAGGTGGCCGAGGCCCGCGCGGCGGACGCGACCGATGTGGAGATCCACGACACCGTGCTGATCGCCGCGGCGTTCTGCATGTTCAACCGCTACGTCGACGGCCTGGCGACCTTCGCGCCCGACGACCCCGCGGTCTACGCGGAGCGCGCGGGCCGTACCGAGGGGTACGTCGCGGTGCTGGCCGACTCGCTCAAGGGCTGACCCCGCGTGGAGCGGGGTCGCGCCACCAGGTTCACCGGCACCGCGGCCGTCGTAGCCCGGTACTCGGCGCACGCGAAGACCGCGCGTCGCCGAGAGGGAAGAGCGGGCATACGGCGGCCGGCCGCCGTGTTCGGTCCCGGATAGCCTGGTGGCGCGAGCGCCCGAGGGGGTGGTCGGGGTAAAAACAGAAAATCGGCTGAAACACGTTCTAGGAGGTCATCCGAACGTTCAGCCGAAGAACTCGTCCACCGCGTAGGAGTCCTGAGGGTAGCTCCAGCGCTCGCTGATCTTGCCGTCGGTGATACGGAAGACGTGGACGCCACGGTCGTCAATCGCGTGGCCGCCGCGCTCGCCATGAGCGCGGAGCATCACGGCCGCGTGCTCGTCATCGGCGAGAAATGCCTGCGGCTCATAGCTCATCGTGTCCTTGGTGATCTCGGACAGCTGTCCGAGGTAACTCAGGACCGCCTCCTTGCCCTGGTACTCCCCGGCCAGCGGCCCGCGGCCGGGAACGTGGAAGACGACGTCGTCACTGAGCAGGGTGCCGCGGAGGTGATCGAAATCACCATTGATCAGGGCGTCATAGCTTTCACGGGCGAGTACGGCGTTCGGATGTTCTGACATGAATCAGCCTCCTCTACAGGAACGGGTTATTTCAGGCGGCGTCGGTGACGCTACGCCACCGTAGGCGGAGCGACAAGGGAGTGAGGTAAGACTTACCGCCGAGTGATCTGGCCATGGCGCCGCGTCGGAAGGGCGGCGACCGCGGTGGTGTTTCGGGCGGTCCGGTCCGGAGTAATTGCCGGTAAGGATTCATCCGAAACACGGCAGACTCCATGGAGGCTGAGAAACCAGTCTACTTATCACCTGGTTCGTACCGGTTGCCGGAAATGTCAGATATATCGGAATAAGGGGTTGTCCGGTTACCCGTTGACAGTGCGCTCACGTGCGTCGATCATCCCCGTAGACGTCGCACAGGGAGTGCCCATGGCCCATATCACCCTGCCCACCGATGAGCCGGGAATCGTCGGCTTGATGCGGTACCGGCCGGAAACCGCAGCCCCACTGAATGCGCTGGCGGAAGTATTGCTGCGCAGTGACAACACCCTGTCCCGCGGTGAGCGGGAACTGATAGCGACGTACGTGTCGTCGCTCAACGACTGCCACTTCTGCGCCTCCTCGCACGCGGCCTTCGCCGCCGCGCAGCTGCCCGCGGGCATGCCCCTGGTGAACGCCGTCCGTCTCGACCCCGACGGCGCTGACGTCACCCCGAAGATGCGGGCGCTGCTCGGCATCGCCGCGGCCGTACAGCAGGGCGGGCTCAAGGTCACCGACCAGGAGATCGGCGCCGCCAGGGCCGCCGGGGCCACCGACGTGGAGATCCACGACACGGTGCTGATCGCCGCCGCGTTCTGCATGTTCAACCGATACGTCGACGGCCTCGGCACGTGGGCACCGGAGGACCCGGCCGCGTACGAGCAGACGGCCTCGCGGATCGTCAGCCATGGTTACGGGAGCTCGCTGAACGACGAGCCGGAGTCGCATAGCTGATGACCGAGCGGGAATCCGACCAACGCGTCCACCGCTATCTGATCATCGGCGCCGGCCCGGCCGGCCTCCAGCTCGCCTACTACCTGCACTCGGCGGGCGCCGACTACCTGGTGCTGGAACGGGACGCCGCACCGGGTTCCTTCTTCCGTGAGTACCCCCGGCACCGCAAGCTGATCTCCATCAACAAGGTGCACATCACGGAGAAGGACCCGGAGATCGCGCTGCGCTGGGACTGGAACTCCCTGCTCAACGACGACCCGGCCATGCTTTTCCCCAACTACACCCACGAGTACTACCCGCACGCCGACGACCTGGTGCGCTACCTCGGCGACTTCCAGCGGCGGCACGCGCTGAACGTGCGCTTCTCCACGCCGGTCGACCGGATCGAGAAGGCGGACGACGGCCTGTTCACCGTGCACACCGCCGGAGAGGAACTCCGGGCCGAGTGCGTGATCGTGGCGACCGGCTGGGGCGGGCCCTACATCCCCGACATCCCGGGCATCGGGCTGGCGACTGGATACGAGGACATGAGCACGGCGGGGACGGACTACACCGGCCGCCGGGTGCTGATCATCGGAAAGGGCAACTCGGCGTTCGAGACCGCCCAGTCCCTGATCGGCCACGCGGCGATCATCCACCTCGCCAGCCCGCACCCGGTGCGGTTCGCCTGGAACACCAAGCACCCCGGCCACGTGCGCGGCCAGTACGGCGCGCTGCTCGACGGCTACTGGTTCAAGACCCTGGACGGTGTGCTCGAATGCACCGTCGACTCCATCCGCCGGGAGGGCGACCGGTTCCGGGTCGACATCACCTACACACTCGCCGAGGGCGAGCGCGCGGTGCTGGAGTACGACACGGTGCTGCGCTGCACCGGTTTCACCATGAACACCGCGTTCTTCGGTGACTCCTGCCGGCCCGAGATGGCCAACGGCGGCAGGATGCCCGCGATCCGCAGCGACTTCCAGTCCGCCAACGTCGACGGGCTGTACTTCGCGGGCACCCTGATGCAGGCCCGCGACTTCAAGCGCGCCTCGTCGGCCTTCATCGACGGCTTCCGCTACAACCTGCGCGCCCTGACGCGCCTGCTGACCGAGAGGTACGAAGGGGTGCCGCTCACCCAGCAGGTGCTGCCGCTCGATCCCGACCAGCTCACCGCGACCATGCTGGAGCGGGTCAACTACAGCTCCGCGCTGTGGACGCAGTTCGAATACCTCTGCGACGTGTACGTGGTCGACGAGGAGGACGGGCGGATCAGGCACTTCGCCGAGCTTCCCGAGGACCACGCGGTCGAGCGCTTCGGCGACCGGCCGTCCTATTTCACTCTCACCCTGCGGTGGGGGCCCAGGGAGAACGGCGACGTGTTCGCCATCCGGCGGCACCCGACGCCGGACCGGGCCGAGGAGTGCGCCTTCCTCCACCCGGTGATCCGCCACTGGCGCGGCGACGAGCTGGTCGCGGAACGGCACCTGCTGGAGGACCTGCAGGCGCAGTGGCGCGACCCGGAACGGCACGTCCGCCCGCTGGCGGAGTTCCTGACCGCCAGGCTCGGCACCCGGCACTGACCGGTCGCGGGGCGGGCCGTCCGGCCCGCCCGGCGATCATCCCTGCGAGGGCCGCTCGTCGATGAGCTGAGCGGCCAGGAAGTCCACGACGTCGGTCAGCCGGCCGTTCCGGTCGAACGCGGCCCGCTGGCGTGCCGCCCCGGTGCCGTTCCGGAGCAGATGGTCGAGCCGTTCCTTCACCATGTCCAGGTCGCCCGCGTCGCACAGCGCCGGGCCGATGAGGTCGAGCAGCGCCGCCACCATGTCGGCGGCGGGCCGCAGCTCCCCGGTGACAGGGTCGAAGCCGTGGCCGTCCAGCCCGTCGCGGGCCGCCCGCCAGTACGCCACGCGCAGCAGCTCGCCCGGCACCGGCGGCCCCGGGTCGCCGGCCTCCACCCGGGACAGGAAGGTCACGACCAGCCCGCGCGCCACCGCCGCCAGCAGCGCGGACTCCTCGACGGTGGCGGGCACGTCGGTGACCCGGACCTCCAGCGTGGGCAGCCGCGCCGACGGCCGCACGTCCCAGAAGATCGTGCCGGGGTCGACCAGCGCCCCCGCCTCGGTCAGCGCCGCCACCGTTCCCTCGAAGTGGGCGAGCGAGCGGAAGTACGGCGGGGGGCCGGCCACCGGCCACTTCGACCAGCTCAGCGCCCGCCAGCTGGCGTACCCGGTGTCCCGGCCCGCCCAGTACGGGGAGTTGGCCATCATCGCGACCAGCACGGGCAGCCACGGCCGCACGTGATTGCCCACCAGCACGGCCCGCTCGCGGTCGGGCAGGTGGACGTGCACGTGGCCCGCGCAGATGGTCTGCTCGTCGTGCAGCGCGCGGTAGGTGGCGATGCCCACGTCGTACCGCGGGTGGTCGGTGATCGGGGGCGGCACGACGTCGCCGAGCACGGGGGTGCCGGAGGCCACGACGCTCAGGCCCAGCTCGCGGGCCGAGGCCGCCACGGCGGTCCGCATGCGGCGCAGGTGGCGCTCCACCTCGGCGTTGGTGGTGCAGGGCGGTGTCTTGGCCTCCAGCTGGAACTTGGTGATCTCGGAGCACACGAGGTCGCCGAGCTCGGCGGAGGCACGGTCGATCAGCTCGGCCGCGCGCGGCGACACCGCTCGGCTCACCGGATCGACGATGAGATATTCCTCTTCCACCCCGAGCAGCGGACGCAGCGGCGCGAATGGCGCGGGGTGGGGTGACTCGATGGTCGCCGTCATAGCTCTCCCACTGGGACAGGAGCCGGTACAAGGGGGCCGCCCGGTGACCGTGCCGGGCCGACGACGCAACGGTATCCATCGGCGGGCTCTTTCGCGGGCCCCCGGGGGAATTCCGTGGACGGAGGTGAGGGGTACCCCAGAGGCGGCCTACGGGGAAGGGGGCGGACCATGCCGATTTCCTGGGGCTGAGCCTGGTGAACCACTTGGCCTTAATCGTCGCGCCGCACTACGCTTTGCCGCAGATCATTCCGCCCTGTGTCCGCGGAGCTCCCTCAGATGGAGGTGGCACCGCTATTGGCACGGGCGTCGACCTTGTCAAGCGCGCCGTGGCTTCACGGACCCCTGGCCGCGTTCGCCGATTCACCCCGTCGCACCGACGGCGTGTTCGGCATGACCATCGCGGTCCGGACGCCCTCGATGCCCAGTGCCGACCGGTCCATCGATCATCGCCGCATGGGGAAACGGGACTGTTGTGCCCGATTTCGGGCAGGTGCCAGTAAAAAAACTCCCTGCTTCCCCATTGGCCGCGCCGAATAGGCGAGGTTTGACAAGAGGATGGAAGATGACGCGCATAGATCCTGAGGCGCTGGTGGCGAGCCTGCGGGGCCTTCAGAAGACCACTGAGACGACCGGTGTCGTCCATCATCTGGAACGCATCGTGCGAGTGGTCGACCGATTGTTCGGTTACGCGGGCGCCGGATTGATGTTCGCCGACGAGGGCAAGCGGCTGCGCTACCTCGTGACGACCGACGAGGCCGGGCGCAGCCTTGAGCACGCCCAGGCGGCGATCGGCCGCGGCCCGTGCGTTTCCGCGTACTTCAGCAACGGCGCGGTGACGACCCGGGACGTGCACGAGGACGAGCGGTGGCCCGGCCTCGCCCCCCTGCTGCACCCGTCCGTGCGGGCGGTCGCCGGCGTGCCCGTACGCCTCGGCGACGGGCCGGTCGGCACCCTGAACGTCTACCAGGCCGAGCCGCAGGACTGGGAGGAGTCCGACACCCAGGCCCTCATGGCGTACGCGCACGTCATAGAGGAGGTGCTGGC
This sequence comes from Sphaerisporangium aureirubrum, assembly GCF_042658925.1. NCBI lineage: Bacteria > Bacillati > Actinomycetota > Actinomycetes > Streptosporangiales > Streptosporangiaceae > Sphaerisporangium > Sphaerisporangium aureirubrum. Next base: position 156,463 of record NZ_JBHSRF010000007.1, on the reverse strand, counting down.
GGCGGCCGTCAAGGCCGAGGAGAAGAGCGTGCTGGCCGACCAGCTGCAGTACGCCCTGGACTACCGGATAGTGATCGAGCGGGCCATCGGCTACCTGATGGGCAAGCACGACCTCACGGCGGCCGAGGCGTTCACCGGCCTGCGCAAGCGGGCCAGGGACAGCCGCCGCCGCGTGGCGGACCTGGCCGCGGAGATCCTCGGGGAGCAGGCGCCGCCCGCGTGAGCGCCGGCCCCCGCTACCCTGAACGGTGATGTATCGACTGCTCTTCGCCCAGGTGCTCAGCCGGATGGACGCCGAGGCCGTGCACCACGCGACCATCCGGGCCCTGCGTCTGCTCTCGGCCGCCCCGTTCCTGAAGCGCCGCCTGTACTCCCGGCTGGCGCCCCGGGACGAGGCGCTGCGCGTACGGGCGTTCGGGGTGCACTTCCCGAGCCCCTTCGGGCTCGCGGCGGGCTTCGACAAGGACGCCGGGTGCGTGGAGGCACTGGCGGCGTTCGGCTTCGGGTACGTCGAGGTGGGCACGATCACGGCGCACGCCCAGCCGGGCAACGCCCGGCCGAGGCTGTTCCGCCTCACCGCGGACCGCGCGATCGTCAACCGCATGGGCTTCAACAACGCGGGCGCGGCGCGGGCCGCCCGGCGGCTGCGCAGGCCGCGCGGCCTGCCGGTGGTGGTCGGGGTGAACATCGGCAAGACCAAGGTCATCCCCGAGGACCTCGCCCGGCGCGACTACGTGGCCAGCGCCCGCGGCCTGGCCCCGCTCGCCGACTACCTCGTGGTCAACGTCAGCTCGCCCAACACCCCCGGCCTGCGCGACCTCCAGGCGGTGGAGCTGCTGCGGCCGTTGCTCGCGGACGTGCGCGGCGCCGCGGGCCGCACCCCGGTGCTGGTGAAGATCGCGCCCGACCTGGCGGACGAGGACATCGACGCGGTCGCCGACCTCGCCGTCGAGCTCGGCCTCGCCGGGGTGATCGCCACCAACACCACCATCGCCCGGGACGGCCTGACCGACGCCGCGGCCCGGGAGACGGGCGGGTTGTCCGGCAGGCCGCTGAAGGCCCGTTCCCTCGAAGTACTGCGCAGGCTGCGCGCCCGGGTCGGCGACCGGCTCACGCTGGTGTCGGTGGGCGGCGTGGAGGACGTGGACGACGTCTGGGAGCGCCTGCTGGCCGGGGCCACCCTGGTGCAGGGATACACCGGCATGATCTACCAGGGGCCGTTGTGGGCCTGGCGGATCAACCGCGACCTGTCCCGCCGCCTGCGCCGCCACGGATACGCCACGGTCGGCGAGGTGGTCGGCCGGGTGAGCGGGCCGCCCACCCGGCGGATCGAGGAGATCGAGCAGCCCGGGAAGGCTCAGGGCGCCAGGTAGGAGCGCAGGCCCTTGGCCAGCGACTCGGCGATCCGCTGCCGGAACGCCGGGTCCTTCAGCCGGGCGGCGTCCGACGCGTTGCGCATGTTGCCGGTCTCGATGAAGATCTTCGGCACCGTGGACAGGTTGAGCCCGCCGAGGTCGCTGCGGTAGTCGAGGGCGTCCCTGCCGATGTAGGTCGAGTACGGCAGCCCGGTCCCGTCGCGGAACGCCTTCCGCACGGCGAGGCCGAGCCGCTTGGAGTCGCCCACCACGGGGTCCACCGGTCCGCGGATCTTCTTCGGCATGATCACGTGGAAGCCGCGGTCGGCGGCCCCGGCCCCGTCGGCGTGCACGGAGATCGCGGCGTCGGCGTGCGCGTCGTTGCCGATGGCGGCTCGCTGGGTGATGCACGGCCCCACGCTCGTGTTGTCCCTGCGGGTCAGCTTCACCGTGGCGCCCTCGGCCTTCAGCAGCTTGACCATGCGCTTGGCGACGTCCCAGGTGAAGGCCGCCTCGGAGTACCCGTCGTTGGTCGCGGTGCCGGTGGTGTCGCACGCCTTCCACTGCGTGAGGACGTTCACCTTCTTGTTGATGGCCGCGGGGTCGCGGTAGTTGCCGCCGTTGTGGCCGGGATCGATCACGATCACCTTGCCGCTCAGCGGCTTGACCTCGCTCTGCCCGGCCGCGGCGGGCGTGGCGGTCTGTGGCGCGGAGGACGCCGGCGCCGCGGCCGTCTTCGGCGCCCGGGCGGCGGGGGCGGTGGCGGCGTCGGCCTGGGGGCCGGCCGTCCCGCCGCAGGCGACGGCACCCAGCCCGGCCAGGGCCAGGCACGCGGCGGCGAGTGCTCGACTGGTCACGAATGATCCCTTCGCAGGCGACCTATCCGCATCCAACCTACGCGTACCGGCGCGATGACCAGGACGTTTCGCCCGATCAGGTCATTTACCAGGCGTGCTCGCCCAGTTCCTGCCGCTGGAGCAGCGCCGCGAGGTCGCGCGCCTCCTCGGCGTCCAGGCCGAGCACCACCCGTGGCCGTCCCCAGGGATGGTCGATGGAATGGGCGACGTAGCTCGCGACCGACTCGGTCGACCCGTCGCCGTCCTTGCCTCGCGCGGCCCGCCAGTGCGCCCAGGCGCGTTCGAGCTCGGCCGCCGCGCGCTGCGCGCAGGACACCAGTTCTGGATCACGCATGCCTACCCCCTACGCCCGTGACCTACGAGTCAACACCGGCGGGGGGCGTTCGACGTGGAGGTTGACCTACCCTTGGGGCTCGCTTGGCGCCGGGCCTGTGCTGTGCCGGACCACCAGGCGCGGCGTGACCTGGCGCAGACGGGCCGTTTTGCCGGGGTCGGTGATGCGGTCGCTCAGCAGCGTGGCGGCCGAGCGGCCCATGGCGCGCCGCGGTTGGTCCAGGCTGGTCAGCGAGATGTGGTGGATGGCCGCGAGGTGGGTGTTGTCGTACCCGACGACCGAAAGGTCCTCCGGCACCCGCAGCCCGAGCTCGCTGGCCGCGACCAGCACCCCGAGCGCGACGACGTCGTTGGCCGCGAAGATCGCGGTGGGCCGGGGGTCGCGCTCCAGCAGGGCGCGGGCGGCCCGCCGTCCGCCCTCCTCGGTGAAGTCGCCGTGCTCCACCATGATGTGCGGCGCCAGGCCGTGCCTGCGCATCGCGACGAGGTAACCCTCGCAGCGGAACCGGGCCGACGACGACGGCGTGCCCTCGATGTGCGCGATCCGCCGGTGCCCGAGCTCCACCAGGTGGTCCACGGCCAGGCGGGCGCCGAGCTCGTCGTCGTCCACCACGATGTCCACGCTGTCCAGCTCGACGTCGCGCTCGCCCACGACCACGGTCGGCGTGTACGCCGCCGCCTCGGCCAGCGTCTCGCTGGAGGGCGCCACGCCGAGCAGCACCAGGCCGTCCACCCGTAGCTCCAGGAACGCCTCGACGGCCTCCTCCTCGAACGCGGGGTCCCACCGGCCGCTGCCGATCAGCAGCCGCAGGCCGTCGCCGTGCAGGCTCTCCTGGAGCCCGTCGAGGAACTCGGCGTAGAAGGGGTTGTGGAGATCGGCGACGAGGGCGCCCACGAGGTGGGTGCGGCCCTCGACCAGGCTGCGGGCCACCGCGTTGGGGCGGTAGCCGAGCTCTCTGGCCGCCTGTAGCACCGCTTCCCGCCGGTGCTCGCTGACGTGTGGCGACCCCCGCAACACCAGGGAGACCAGCGACTTGGAGACGCCCGCCCGCTCTGCCACGTTACGGATCGTCGGCCGGGGACGCGGTCCGTGGGCGTCGCCGAGGGCCGGGGCGGCCGTGCCGAGATCCGTGCGGTAGCGGGAAGTCGTCTGCATGGACGGTCCTGACATGGTTCTCCCCACGCTGAGTGGATGTGCACCTGTCAGACCAAACGATCGAGTCGCGCCGAGGGTACGGGTGTGTTGCGCGCCGAGGTGACGGTCGTTCTGGACGCGTTCGCCCGGCACCCCTCGGTTAGGGTGCGCAGTGTGGGTGCGACATCACGAGCTCCGGACGCGCAGGACCATCCACCGGGCGGTCACCGGCCGGTGCGGCGCAGGCTCAGCGTGGACCGCCGGCGCGAGGAGCTGATGGCGGCGGCGCTGGAGTTGTTCAGCAAGCACGACGCGGAGGACGTCTCGGTCGACGACGTCGCCTCCGCCGCGGGGGCCTCCCGGGCCCTGGTCTACCACTACTTCGGCGGCAAGCAGGAGCTGTACGTGGCCGCGCTGCGCAGCGCGGCGGCGGAGCTCGCGGAGCGGCTGCGGCCGGTCGGCGGGGGCAGCGCCCTGGAGGAGATCGCCGACGGGCTCACGCGGTACTTCGACTTCGTGGAGGACCACGCCGCAGGGTTCGCGGCCCTGCTGCGCGGCGGCCCGGCCAACCGGGCCGGCGAGGTGGGCGAGATCGTCGAGAGCGTGCGGCGGCGCCTGCTGCGGATGATCACACACCGTATGCGGGTGGACGAGCCGGGGGCGGCGCTGCGGGTGACGCTCCGTTCGTGGATCGCGTCGGTCGAGATCGCGGGACTCGACTGGCTCGAGAACCGCGATTTGGACCGGGCGACGCTGGAAAGCCTGCTGGTGGACCAGATGACGGCGCTGCTGGACGTGGCCGCGCGGCACGACCACCAGGTGGGCGTGCTGCTGGCCGATCTGCGGCCCGTACGGGCCCAGTGAACCCCCATCGAATCCTGTGCCGAGCCCAGTGAGGCGGCGCCGGCGCGGACGGCGCCTCCACACCGGCCCGTAACCCTCCGTGCGCGGCGGGCCGGGGAACCGGCCTGTGCGGCTCAGGGTCACGGGTGTGCGGTGTTGTTGACGCGCTCACATACGGGACGCGAGCGCGCCGGTTCTCCCCCCTAGGTCCGTGACGGACCTCGCCTTACTCCGATCGCTGCTGCGGGATGCCCGCGAGCAGCGCCCGGACCTCGGTCTCCCGGTAACGCCGGTGACCGCCGAGGGTGCGGATGGACGTCAACTTGCCCGCCTTCGCCCACCGAGTAACGGTCTTGGGGTCGACGCGGAACATGGTGGCGACCTCCGCCGGGGTGAGCAGTGGCTCGGCCTCGGGTGTACGAGCTGACATTTGTGCGGCCTCTCCTCCGTGGACCGGCGACAGCGATCCTGCGACTTGTGTTGGCGCTTCGTCACGGATGTCCCACAATGATCCATTACGTGCGGATTTTTCTGGACCACATGCGGTATCACCCGATGTGACCATACAGCCACGTAGAGCGATTGGCGAGCCCTGAAAGTACAACGCCTTGTCCACGGGTTGATGTCACGCTCGGTGATTCTAGCGACACGTTTCGTGGTATCGCAGTGAAAACGGCAAACTACTCAGTTCGCAGAAGCGAGCTGGTGACTCCCGTTACCTACTTTTGCAGGTCACGTGCATGATTTGCGGTTCAGTTCGCTGATTCGAGGGCTTGTATTGACTTCCAGCGGACGATCACGCGCTGATACATGGCGAAGGCCAGCTCTTCTTGACCGGTGTCCAGGCCCGTGAGCGCCGCCGCGAGCTCGGCGGCGGACTGATCGGCCTGCAGCGTGGCGTCGTCCATGAGGTGGACCAGGCCGCCGTAGTCGAGCTCGACCAGCGAGTGGGGATGGAAGTCCTCCAGCCACCTGCCGACCTCTTCGACCTCGGTCAGCGTGCTCACCTCGCCCACGTGCCGCCTGATGACGACCAGGGCCCTAGCCACCCGCCTGCGGGCCTGCGCCATCGACGTGACGTACAGCAGGTTGCGGGCGGGGGCCGTGGTGGTGGCGGCCGACGGCTCGGGGGCGTTCTCCTCCTGGCGCCCGAGCACCAGCCAGCGCTCCGCCGAGTCGAACGGCACGAACCACGGCGTCGGCACGTGCCAGGTGCTGGTGCGGATGTGGGTGCGCAGCGCGGCCGAGCCGCCGTTCTGCTTGAAGCGGTCGAAGTCGTCCACGGTCTGCTCGGCGATGGCCCGGGGCACGAAACGGTCGGCCAGCCGGGGCGGCGTGCCGCCGCGGAAGCGGGCGAACGACAGCCAGGACCGCAGCCTGCTCTGCCACGGGCACACGTACAGCGTGTCCTCTATACGGCGCAGGTAGGCGTTGGTGCTCTCACCTCCCGGCGCGGGCATCGGCGAGACGCCGAGCAGCCGGCGCACCGCCTCGGCGTGCTCGGCCTCCAGGGCGAACGCGCGGCGCGGCCGGTCCTTGGAGTCCGCGTACGCCGCCCAGTAGGCGCGGTCGCGCTCGGTGAACGCGGACAACGGCTCGTAGACACGGAGATAGGCGGCGTAGGGCAGCACACCTCGAATGGTGCCACGGAGCGGTGAGCGGACGCGAGCGAGCACGGCGGGGCGCCGGGGGTACGGGCGGATGGTCGGGGTGCGCGGGATCGCCCAGGGGCGTTCTGGCGTGTCGCGGCGTGTCGCGTGAGCGGGAGCGATCATGGTCGGCGCGAGGGCGGCTGGATAGGGTGGTGTCCTGGATCCGCCGCGACGAGGCGGCGGACAGCAAGATGACTGGGAGTCACCACCGTGACCGATGTCTTCGGGTTGTCCCACAAGGACGCCGACCCCTCACCGAACGGACAAGCACGACACGAGCAGGTCGTCTTCTGCGCCGACGACCGCAGCGGCCTGCGGGCGATCATCGCCGTCTACAGCACCGCGCTCGGCCCCGGCCTCGGGGGCACGCGCTTCTACCCCTACGAGAGCGAGCAGGCCGCGCTGGCCGACGTCCTCAACCTCTCCCGGGCCATGGCGTACAAGAACGCGCTCGCCGGGCTGGACCTCGGCGGCGCGAAGGCCGTGATCATCGGCGATCCGGCGAAGGACAAGAGCGAGGCCCTGCTGCGGGCGTACGGCCGCTTCGTGCAGTCCCTCGGCGGCCGGTACTACACGGCCTGCGACGTGGGCACCTACAGCGAGGACATGGACATCGTCGCCCGGGAGTGCTCGTTCGTGACCGGGCGCACCGTGGAGCACGGCGGCGCGGGCGACTCCTCCATCCTCACCGCCTACGGCGTGTTCCAGGGGATGCGGGCCGCCGCCCAGTACGCCTACGGCTCGCCCACCCTGCGCGGCCGGCGGGTCGGCGTCGAAGGGGTCGGCAAGGTCGGCCACCGGCTCGTGGACCTCCTGCTGGAGGACGGCGCCGAGGCCGTGGTCTGCGACGTCAGCGAGCAGGCCGTCGAGCGGGTCCGCGCCCGCCACCCCCAGGTGGACGTCGTCGCGGACGCCGCGGCGCTGCGGGCCGCCGACATCGACGTCTACTCCCCCTGCGCGCTCGGCGGCGCCCTGGACGACGACACCGTCGCCGGGCTGCGCGCCACCATCGTGTGCGGCGGCGCCAACAACCAGTTGGCCCACACCGGCGTGGAGAAGCAGCTCGCCGAGCGTGGTGTCCTCTACGCTCCCGACTACGTGGTCAACTCCGGCGGCGTGATCCAGGTCGCGGACGAGATCGAGGGCTTCGACATGGATCGAGCCAGGGCAAAGGCAACGCAGATCTTCGACACGACATTGAAGATCTTTTCGATGGCGGAGGAAGAAGGGGTTCCCCCGGCGGTGGCTGCCGATAGGCTAGCCGAGCGCAGAATGTCGGAAGTCGGACGGCTTAGGGCCATTTGGCTCGGCCGCTGACCACGGACGCCCATACGGCGTACCGACTGGCGCGCAAAACAGGTACGGTTGTAGTCGAACGAGAGCTGACGCCGGAAGTCAGGCGGCGTCAGCGCGTGGTGCGTTAGCGACGAGGGGTCGGGCACGACCCCGCATGAGGGGGTCGAGCCGATGGGGCGCGGCCGAGCCAAGGCCAAGCAGGTGAAGGTTGCCCGCCAGCTCAAGTACAACAGCGGCGGCACCGATCTTGACCGTCTTCGCGAGGAGCTCGGAGTCAACCACGACTCCAACCAGAACGATGACGATGTCGTCGACGATGAGCTGGCCGATCGGTACGCCGATTACGCCGACGATTTCGATGATGACAATGATGAGGACCCCAGGTCCCGGCGCCAATAGGCGAATTTCGGGTTGAACGTTGGCAGGGCACCCGGCGGGCATCGCTCGCCGAGTGCCCGCTCCGTGCCGCCTGAGAGCTCCTTGCCAGCTTCTGGCAAGGAGCTCTTCGTCGTGTTCTCACCCTGTGCGCCGGTCAGTAGCACTATGGCCGGTCGCCACGAGGGGCCGTGACGACCGGCGATGCTCAGGACGCGAAGCGGGCCTCGCCCGTGCCGGGGACGATCTCGCCGAGCACCCAGGCGCGCTGGCCGCGCCCGGCCAGTGTGTGAATCGCCACATCGGCCGTGCCCGCCGGCACGATCGCGCACATGCCGACGCCCAGGTTGAAGGTGCGGTCCATCTCCTCACTCGGCACGCCGCCGTACCCCGCGAGCACCTCGAAGATCGGCTGAGGCGTCCAGGACGAGCGGTCCAGCACGGCGTCCACCGCGGCGGGCAGCGACCGCGCCAGGTTGGCCGCCAGGCCGCCCCCCGTGATGTGCGCGAACGCGTGCACCTCGACGGTCCTGGTCAGCTCCAGGCAGGGCAGCGAATAGATGCGGGTGGGCTCCAGCAGCTCCTCGCCGAGCGTGCGGCCGAGCTCGGGCGGCGTCTCGTCCAGGGCGAGGCCCGCGGTGCGCAGCACGTGCCGCACCAGCGAGTACCCGTTGGAGTGCACGCCCGACGAGGCCATGCCGAGCACCACGTCACCGGCCCGCACGCGGTCCGGGCCGAGCAGCCCGTCGGCCTCCACGACGCCGGTGCCCGCCCCGGCGAGGTCGTACTCGTCCGGGCCCATGGCGCCGGGATGCTCGGCGGTCTCGCCGCCCACCAGAGCGCACCCGGCCAGGCGGCACCCCTCGGCGACCCCGCCGACGATCTCGGCGATCCGCTCGGGCACCACCTTGCCGCAGGCGATGTAGTCGGTCATGAACAGCGGCTCGGCCCCGCACACCACCAGGTCGTCGACCACCATGCCGACCAGGTCGATCCCGATGGTGTCGTGCTTGCCGAGCGCCTGCGCCAGCATGACCTTGGTGCCCACGCCGTCGGTGGACGTGGCCAGCAGGGGCCGCTTGAACCGCAGCAGCGCCGAGGCGTCGAACAGGCCCGCGAAGCCGCTGGCGTCGTCGATCACCTCCGGGCGCCGCGACCTGGCGACCTTGGCCTTCATCAGCTCGACCGCGCGCTCGCCGGCCTCGATGTCGACGCCCGCCGCCGCGTAGGACGCCGTGCCCTCAGGGCTCATGCCCGCGCCTCCAGCACGAACTTGCCCACGTTGTCCTGGTCGATGGGGATGGGGTAGTCGCCGTTGAAGCACGCTCGGCACAGCCGTTCAGCCGGGATCGTGGTCGCCTCGGTCAGGCCCTCCAGCGAGATGTAGCCGAGGGAGTCGGCGCCGATGGAGGAACGGATCTCCTCCACGGTCTTGGTGCCCGCGATCAGCTCGAGCTTGGTGGCGAAGTCGATGCCGTAGAAGCACGGCCAGCTCACCGGGGGTGACGAGATGCGCACGTGCACCTCGACGGCGCCCGCCTCGCGCAGCATCTTGACGATCGCCCGCTGGGTGTTGCCCCGCACGATCGAGTCGTCCACCACCACCAGGCGCTTGCCCTGGATCACCTCGCGCAGCGGATTCAGCTTGAGGCGGATGCCGAGCTGGCGGATGGTCTGCGACGGCTGGATGAAGGTGCGGCCGACGTAGGAGTTCTTCACCAGCCCCTGGCCGTAGGGGATACCGCTGCGCTCGGCGTAGCCGATCGCGGCCGGGGTGCCGGACTCCGGGGTCGGGATGACCAGGTCGGCCTCCACCGGATGCTCGTCGGCCAGCCTGCGGCCCACCTCGACCCGGGTGGCCTGCACGCCGCGGCCGGCGATGGTGGTGTCCGGGCGGGCGAGGTAGACGTACTCGAACAGGCAGCCCTTGGGCTCGGCCAGCGCGAACCGGCGCGACCGCACGCCCCGGTCGTCGATCGCCAGCAGCTCGCCCGGCTCGATCTCGCGGATGAACGTGGCGCCGACGATGTCCAGCGCCGCGGTCTCCGAGGCCACCACCCATCCCCGCTCCAGGCGGCCGATCACCAGCGGGCGGATGCCCTGCGGGTCGCGGGCCGCGTACAGCGTCTTCTCGTCCATGAAGACCAGGGAGTACGCCCCCTTGACCTGCGGCAGCAGGTCGGCGGCGGCGTCCTCGATGGAACGGCTGCGGTCCTGCGCCAGTAGCGACGTCAGGACCTCGGTGTCGGTGGTGGCGCGGATGGTGCTCCCGGTCAGGCGCCCGGCGAGCTGGGGTGTGTTGATGAGGTTGCCGTTGTGCGCGAGGGCCAGGCCGCCCCCCTCGGTGGAGCTGAGGGTCGGCTGGGCGTTCTCCCACACGCTGGATCCTGTTGTCGAGTAGCGGCAGTGGCCGATCGCCAGATGGCCACGCAGCGTCCCGAGGACCGACTCGTCGAAGACCTGGGCCACCAGGCCCATGTCCTTGTAGACGAGGATCCGGCTGCCTTCGCTCACTGCGATGCCCGCGGACTCCTGCCCGCGATGCTGCAGCGCGTACAGCCCGTAGTAGGTGAGTTTGGAGACTTCCTCGCCCGGGGCCCAGACGCCGAAGACGCCGCAGGCGTCCTGGGGTGCGCGATCACCGGGGTCAAGGTCATGGCCGAGTTGGCCGTCGCCCTTTAGCACGTGCTTCATTCTAAGTTGGGCGTCTCGACCGGCGGTAACCCGGGTCCTGACCAGGAGGCGGAGGGCAGCTGTTTTCTGCTGCCTTGGGGGAAAGATCCCCGCCTTTTGCCGTTTCTGCTTCCTTGGTGGCGGCGTGGCGGGAGATAGTAGGTGTTCCTCGCCGCCCGCGACCGCCGAAAGAGCTGACCACGTGACGACACCTGGCGATCCGCACGACCCTCAGCCCCGTCCGGGCGGCCAGTCCCCCCAGGGGGAGCCGCCCGGGGGCACGCCGTCGCCGTACGGTGACCAGCCGCCGCCCTACGGCGGGCCGTACGGCGGTGAGGCGCCTCGGCAGTCCTACGGCGAGCCGCCCTACTACGGCGGCCCCCCGCCGTACGGGCAGTACCAGCCGGGCGGGCAGGGAGGCCGGTCCGGAGGCGGGCTCGGGACGGCGACCCTGGTGCTCGGCATCCTCAGCGTCGTCCTGCTGCTGGTGTGCGGCATCGGCCTGCTGACCGCCATCGCGGGGCTCGTGACGGGCTTCATCGCGCTGGCCCGGCGGTCCAACAAGGGCCGCGCCATCGTCGGCCTGGTGCTGAGCGGGCTCACCATCCTGCTGGGCGTGCTCGCCTTCGTATGGTTCGTCAACACCTTCCAGGAGTGCTTCGACCAGCCCACCCAGGCCGACGCCCAGATCTGCGTGGAACGCAAGCTCGGCGTGCAGCAGCCGGTCGGTCCGTAGATCTTTCCCGGCCGGGGCTCGGCCGCTCGCGTCCTTGGTCCTGTCCCTAAGGGGCCGCCCGGCCGAGCGGCAGGTGATCGGACAGGTCCGCGCGCCGGCCGCTCGCGCTGATCTTTCCGGCGTCCATGGCCTCGGCCCAGGTCGTCCGCCCCATGGCGAGCTCCAGCCAGGTGCGGGGGTCGGTCTCCACGACGTTCGGCGGCGTCCCCCGGGTGTGCCGGGGGCCCGCCACGCACTGCACTGCCGCGTACGGCGGGACGCGTACCTCCACCGTCCGGCCGGGGGCCTCGGCGGCCAGGCGGTCCAGCAGGTGGCGCACCGCGAACCGCGCGGCGTCCCGCAGGGGGCGCAGTCCCTTCTCGTACACACCGAGGACGACGTGCGCGGCGGCGTCGGCCACGTCGTCGGGCGGGCCGTCGTACGGCGGTTCGCCCAACTCGGCGAGCTGCGCGTCGAGTGCGCTGCGTACCTTTTCCCGGTCAAGTTTTCTGGCGGCCACGTTTCCCCATCTTGCCTGCCCTCACACGGAACGGTTCACTCAGTGGGCGGCCGTCGTTCATCTCGCGTTACGTTCGCGGCCGTACGGTCCCGACGACGCGACTCTCCGACGATATTGGAGGACCTGTGGCGAACCCTTTATCCCGCAGGCTGCCGATTCTTTCCCTCCTGACCCCCGCCAGCGGGGGACGCGATGCCATGACCTGCCGGTTCCGGTGTGGCGACGCCTGTGCCCACGAAGTAGCCAACACCAGTGACAACCCCTATTTCCACGACATTCTGACCAGCGCGATCTCCCGGCGCGGCGCGCTGCGCGCGGGCGCCCTCGGCACGCTGGTCGCCACCGCGGGGGTCGCGGCGGCCGTGCCCGCGGCGGCCGACCCCGGCCTCGCCTCCTCCGGTGGTCACGGGCACGGGGGGCACGGCTCACGCGGGCTGGGATTCACCTCCGTCGCGCCGAACTCCCTGGACGCGCTCACCGTCGCGGACGGCTACCGCTCGGCCGTCGTGGTGCGCTGGGGCGACCCGGTGCTGCCCGGCGCGCCGGCCTTCGACTTCGAGAACCAGACCGCCGCCGCTCAGGCCAAGCAGTTCGGGTACAACTGCGACTTCGTCACCTTCTTCCCGATCGGCGACGACCGCGGGCTGCTGTGGGTCAACCACGAGTACACCGACGAGAACCTCATGTTCCGCGGCTGGACCAGCGGCGACACCGTCCCGCTGGAGCAGGTCGCCATCGGCATGGCCGCGCACGGCGGGTCGATCGTCGAGTTGGAACGTGCCGGGCGCACCGGGCAGTGGAAGCTCGTCACCCGGGGCCGCCGCCGCTACAACCGCCGCGTCACCGTGCAGACCCGGATGCGCTTCACCGGCCCCGCCGCCGGGTCCGCGCTGCTGAAGACCGCGGCCGACCCGCGCGGCACCACCGTGTACGGCATGCTCAACAACTGCGCGGGCGGCACCACCCCGTGGAAGACCGTGCTCAGCGGCGAGGAGAACTGGAACCAGTACTTCGTCGGCGGCAACGGCGTCCCCGAGGCGCAGAAGCCGTTCCTGACGCGGTACGGCGTCAACACCACGACGGCCGTCCCCAGCGGCAACCGGCGCTTCGACCGGGTGGAGGAGCGGTTCGACCTCGCCAGGCACCCGAATGAGATCAACCGGTTCGGGTGGATCGTCGAGATCGACCCCTTCGACCCCGACAGCGCCCCGATCAAGCGCACCGCCCTCGGCCGCCTCGCGCACGAGGGCGCCACCACCACGCTCGCCAAGGACGGCCGCGTCGTGGCGTACATGGGGGACGACAGCCGGTTCGAGTACATCTACAAGTTCGTGTCCAAGGAGCGCTTCATCCCCGGCTTCGACCGGCACAACCGGTCCCTGCTGGACGAGGGCACCCTGTACGTCGCCACGTTCACCGGTGACAGCCCCGGCCAGATCGACGGCACCGGCACCCTGCCCGCCGACGGCGGCTTCGACGGCACCGGCACCTGGATCCCGCTGGTGAGCGGCGACCGGTCGTTCGTCGAGGGCATGACGGCCGCCGAGGTACTCGTCTACACCCGCCTGGCCGCCGACAAGGTGGGCGCCACCAAGATGGACCGCCCCGAGGACATGGAGCGCAACCCCGTCAACGGGGCCGTGTACGTCGCGCTCACCAACAACACCGCCCGCACCGCCGCCCAGGCCGACGAGGCCAACCCCCGGGCGAGCAACCGCCACGGCCAGATCCTGGAGATCGTCGAACGCCGCGACGACGCCGCCGCGACCACCTTCACCTGGTCCCTCCCCCTGGTCTGCGGCGACCCCGCCGACCCGTCGACGTACTTCGCCGGCTTCGACAAGACCAAGGTCTCCCCGATCTCCTGCCCCGACAACGTCACCTTCGACGCCGACGGCAACCTCTGGATCTCCACCGACGGCAACGCCCTAGGCAAGAACGACGGCCTGTTCGCCATGCCGTTGTCCGGCCCCGACCGAGGCCACGTCCGCCAGTTCCTGACGGTCCCCTACGGCGCCGAAACCTGCGGCCCCTTGATCACCGAAGACCAGAAGAGCGTCTTCGTAGCCGTCCAGCACCCCGGCGAGATAACCGGCGCCACCCCCGACGCCCCCGCCAGCCACTGGCCCGACGGCGGCACCACCCAACCCCGCCCCTCCGTAGCCGTGGCCTGGCACCCCCAAGGCAAAAAGATCGGCTCCTGACCACCGCCCACTGAGGGCCCTCACCCTCACCGAGGGCCCTCACCGGCCAACTCCGTCGAGCCCCCTCGCCGCAGAATGGTCCTCCCCTCCGCGCGCAGAGCGCGCTCCGGCTCGGGCTGTGTTTTCCCAGGGAGGCTTCGCCCCCCTTCGACCCCCCATCGAAGGGCTTCGCCCCTCGAGCTCCCCGAACCTCCGCCCCGTCGCGGTGGGCTTCCGGTCACGTAGAGCAGGCCGGGTGCGCCCGGCTTCCCCACCGGACGCACGGACACGAGCTCCGGGCCGCAGGTCTCTCCCGCGGTCCGCCCCAGTGATCCACCCGAAACCGCCCCTGCCCGTCTCGCCTGGATCCGCCGGGCACCCGGACCCCGGCGGGCGGGGCCCAGGGCGTGTGCTTCGGGCCGGATGCCCCTAGTTACGCGAAGTGGCCCGGCTGGTAGTCGCCGGCGGGCTGCTGGACGATGACGTTCACGCGGTTGAAGGCGTTGATGAGGGCGATGAGGGTCACCAGGGCCGCGAGTTGGTCCTCGTCGTAGTGCTTGGCGGCGTTGGACCAGACGTCGTCCGGGACGCCGCCGGCGGCGTCGGCGATCCGGGTGCCCTGTTCCGTCAGTTCCAGGGCGGCGCGCTCGGCGTCGGTGAAGACCGTCGCCTCACGCCATGCGGCGACCAGGTTGAGGCGCACCGGGGTCTCGCCGGCGTGGACGGCTTCCTTGTAGTGCATGTCGGTGCAGAAACCGCAGCCGTTGATCTGACTGGCACGCAGCTTCACCAACTCCTGTGTCGCGGCCGGCAACGCCGAGTCCACGACCGCCTTGCTCGCCGAGACGATGTGCTTGAGGGCCTTGGCTCCGACCGGGGAACCGAGAATGTTCAAGCGAGCATCCATGACGCACTCCTTGTTGTCGCTGGTGGATACACCTCTCTGACAGATCAGCCCGCCAAGGTGTGACACGGACAAATGTGATGTACGTCTCCCTCAGGAGTCGAGCGTCTGTTTCAGGGCGTTGAGGCCGTTGGTGAAGATGCTGTTGACGAGGGCGACGGCGTCGTCGTCGGCTTCGGTGGGGGTGAAGGTGGCGGACCATTCCACTTGGGACTTCTGGGGGTCGGGGGTTTCGTGGACGGTGAGGGTGGCGTGGTAGTTCGTCACCGGAAAGGGGGACTGGAGGAACGTGTAGGTGTAGGTGCGGGAATCTTCGTCGAAGGATTCCAGGCGTTCGGAGATCTGGTCGCCGGTGGTGGTGGTGAGGTGGCGGATCCGGCCTCCCTCGGTGACGGTGCTGGTCCGGATGAAGGGGAGCCAGTCGGGGAGGGAGTCGAAGCCGCCTATCAGCCGCCAGACGTGGTCGGGTGGGGCGGTCAGGTCGATGGATGCGGTGGTGAAGGCCATGGTGGGCTCCTGGGGCCGGTCTTTGTCTCTGGCGTATCCCGGTAGAGGGCCGCGATGCGGGTTTTGCCAGATGAGCGGCGACATTTGACGGCGCGGAGGGGGGCATGGGCGAGGTGAGCGCTTGACCTTGAAGCCCCGGCAATCCATGATATTCCTATGCATTAAGTAGGAAAAGTGGAGTAGGGGATCTTGTGCGATCACTCATCCTGCTCGGGCTGGTCGGCCTCGCCGCCCAGCTCGTTGACGGAAGTCTGGGGATGGCCTACGGAGTCACCTCGACCACCCTTCTACTGGCCATCGGGACGAACGCGGCCGCGGCCTCGGCGACGGTGCATCTGGCCGAGATCGGGACGACGCTGGCCTCGGGGCTGTCGCATTGGCGGTTCGGGAACATCGACTGGAAGGTCGTCGGGAAGATCGGAGTGCCGGGCGCCGTCGGGGCGTTCGCGGGCGCGACCTTCCTGTCGAACCTGTCGACCGAGTTCGCGGCGCCGATCATGTCGATCATCCTGCTGACGCTGGGGCTGTACATCCTGGTCCGCTTCACCGCCTTCGGGCTGCCGCGCGGCAACCTCGGCAAGCCGCTGCGCAAGCGGTTCCTGGCGCCGCTCGGGCTGGTGGGCGGGTTCGTGGACGCCACCGGCGGGGGCGGCTGGGGGCCGGTGGGGACGCCGGCCATCCTGGCGAGCGGGCGGATCCCGCCGCGCAAGGTGATCGGGTCGATCGACGCCAGCGAGTTCCTGGTCGCCATCGCCGCGAGCATCGGCTTCCTGGTGGGCATCGGTTCGGAGAACATCAACTTCGCCTGGGTCGGGGTGCTGCTGCTGGGCGGCATGATCGCCGCGCCGGTCGCCGCCTGGCTGGTGCGTCACGTGCCGCCGCGCATCCTGGGCTCGGCCGTCGGCGGGGTCATCGTGCTGACCAACGTGCGCACCCTGCTGCGCAGCGACTGGGTCGACGCCCCGGGCGGCGTCCAGGCGTCGGCATACATCGCCATCGCCGTCCTCTGGGCCGCGGCGGTGGCCTACTCGGTGCGCGAGTACCGCCGCGACCAGGAGAACGAGTCGGTGGAGGCCCTGGAGCAGGAGGCGCGCCGTCGCGAGGCGGTGGAGGAGGCGAGTACCGCCTGACCCTTCGACGCGTGCCGTTCCTCCGGCCCGGTTCCCGCATGGGAGCCGGGCCGAGGCGTTCGGCGGCTTCCGGGCCGAAGCATGATCGGATATTGCCGGAGCCCGGGTGCCGAAATAGGATAAACCTACTAAACCAGTCTAGAATTGGGGGTAGACGTGGGGTGGTGTCACTGCCTGTCACCGCACCGGCCGGGACGTGTGTACGCGGCGCCTGCCACCGCCGTCCGCCCGTGGGACTTCTGATGCGGATCTCCGCGCGCACGCAGTACGCGCTGCGCGCCATGGTGGCGCTGGCGGCGGCCGGTGGGCCGCTCAACGCCGAGCGGATCGCGGCCGAGCAGGACATACCACGGCGGTTCTGCGACAACATCCTGCTGCACCTACGGCGGGCGGGGCTCATCCACAGCCAGCGCGGCCCCGACGGAGGGTACTGGCTGGCGCAGCCGCCGGAGAAGATCTCGCTGGCGGACGTGATCCGGGTGACGGAGGGAATCGAGCCCGCGGCCACCCACTTCCCGGGGGCGGCGGCGCCGCTGGCGGAGATCTGGGCGCGGTTGCACGACCACGAGCACACGCTGCTCAGTGAGATCACTCTCGCCGACATCCTCAGCGACGAGGTCTCCAGCGCCGGCGGGGAAATCTCCAGCGCCGGCGGGGAGAACTGACTGACCACGGCCGGGCCGGTGGGTGACGCTGAGCGATCTCCCCGTGGCGTCCGGCGAGGTCGCCGCGTGGCAGAGGCCCGCCCATATCGATGAAATTTCACGTATCCGGGGAGAGGAAGTGAGATGACCGGTATCGCCCGACCGGCCAGGTGGGACGGGTGGTGAAGAAAGACGGGGGACGTTGACGGGTGACCTGATGGGCCATTAGGCGCCGGCCGATTCACGGCCGACGGGCCTTTTCATGGACAACGCCCGGGTTCCGGTGGTTTCTGAAGGGGAACTCGGCGCCATGTACGTCGCCGTCAGGCTGAAGGAGGACGCGATGCTGTCCAGCGTCAGGCGTCATCGCACCATACGATCCCTCTCCCTTGCTCTGGTGGCGTTCGCCGCCTTACTCCTGCCGGTGACCCCGGCACACGCGACCTACGGCGCGCCGTTCACCGTGTGGGCGGAGATCTACGGCAACGGCGGGTCCACCCAGCTGGCCAGGCTCGACGGCACGCTGCAGTTCGACGACGGCAACACGAAGATCTACTACAACCTGGAGCTGTGCCGCCGGTCGAGCTTCACCGGCCCGCAGGTCAAGGTGTACGTCAACAACACCTTCGTGACCTCCCTCTACTGGAGCGGCGGCTACTCGACGGCGGTGTGCCCCAGCTTCTACACCGCGACACCGCTCTCCGCCGAGCTGACCTACGGCGGCACCATCTACAACGTGAGCCTGATCCTCGTGGGCTCGGAGTTCCCCAACAACGTCTACACCGAGCGCACCAAGCGCCGGGACTACGACAACCCCTTCAACTGAGCCGATGAACGGAGAAGCCCTCGCCGGAGCGGATCCGGCGAGGGCTTCTCCACGCGGTCAGGCGACGGGTTCGAGGATCCTGGGCTCGGGAGCGGCGGGGGCCGGGGGGCGGCGGCGCATGGTCAGCAGGCTCAGGGGCACGCCGAGGGCGATGATGGCGGCGGCGATGACCAGGGCGAGCTGGTAGCCGTCCAGGAAGGCGTTCAGCGGGGTGGCCCCGCCCTCCAGGGACGTGTTCTGCCGGGCGTTGAGCACGGCGCCGAGGATGGTGATGCCGAGGAGGCCGAAGATCTCGCGGGAGACGTTGAGTGTGCCGGACGCCACGCCCGTGCGGCCTGGGGGGAGGGTGTCGAGGATGGCGTTGGTCAGCGGCACGAGCAGGCCGGCGCCGAGGCCGTACACCAGGAACCAGGGGAGCAGCTCGGTGTAGGCGCTGCCCGCGCCGGTGAAGGACAGGGCGAGGACCGAGGCGGACATCAGGCCCAGGCCGGTGGCGACGGTGCGGGCGGTGCCGAAGCGGGCCGCGATCCTCGGAGCGGTGGTGGCCATGGCGGCCATGAGCAGGGCCATGGGGATGAACGCGGCGCCCGCCTCGGTGGGGGAGAAGCCGAGGACGTTCTGCAGCCACAGCGCGGTGAAGAAGTAGATGCCGAAGACGCCGAACGACCACAGGCCCATGGAGAGCAGGCCGCCGCTGAACACGCGCTCGCGGAACAGCGTCAGGTCGATCATCGGCTGGGTGCCGCGCCGCTCGATCACCACGAAGAGCACGGCCGCGGCGGCGGCGAGCGCGAACGCGCCGAGGGTGACGGCGGAGGTCCAGCCGCGGTCCTCGCCCTCGATGAGGGCGTAGGTCAGGGCGAACAGGGCGGTGGACGAGGTCAGCAGGCCGGGGACGTCCAGGCGGCGGCGCGTGCGGACGCCGTCCGCCGCCGAGAGGCGCGGGAGCGCCCAGACGCCGAGGGAGAGGGTCAGGACCCCGATCGGCACGTTGATCAGGTAGATCCAGCCCCAGTGCCAGTTCTCGCTGATGAAGCCGCCGGTGAGCGGGCCGAGCGCCAGCGCCAGGGCCCCGGAGGCGCTCCACAGGCCGACCGCGGTGTTGCGTTCCCGGGTGTCGGGGAAGATCTGCGGGATCAGGCTGAGCGCGGTGGGCGTGAGCAGCGCGGCGCCGATGCCCTGCACCCCCCGGCTGAGGATCAAGGTGGCGCCGTCGGCGGACAGGCCCGCGGCCGTGGACGCCAGGGTGAACACCGTCAGCCCGATCATGAAGATGCGCCGCTGGCCGAACACGTCGGCGAGCCGGCCGCCCGCGAGCAGCAGCCCGGCGAACACCAGGATGTAGCAGCTGACGATCCACTCAAGGCCGGAGATCGTCAGGCCGAGGTCACGCTGGATGGTCGGCAGCGCCACGTTGACCACGTTGTTATCCAGAAAGATCTACAAAACGCAAGTCAGAAGGAGTGGGACTACCCGCAGCTCAGCGAGGCAGGACCGCTCTCCGCTCGCCTCCCCACGCCGGGCGCAGCACCACCCAGGCAAAGGTGCGCGACTCCCGGTGCACCTCAACCACCGGCAGGACATCCGCGGTCAGTTCACGCCGCGCCAACGCCGGGAGCGTCGTCCACTCGTCCACCAGGTTCCTGATCACCGCCACGTACTCGTGCCGGCTCAACGGCACTGGCACGTCAAGCTTGTCCAGGGCCTCCGCGACCTCGGCACGCTCGAGAAGCAGAATGTCCCGCGACCGCCCGTACGCCTCATCGGGGATGATCCCGCGGGCCAGCTTGACCGTCAGTTGCGCGAGCGCCTCGTCCAGCGCGGCGAGTTGCTTGTCCAGCTGGCCACGGTCGGACCTGGGGTCGGCCGCGGCTGGTGCAGGCGCCACGGGTGACTCCCGTTCAATGTCGTCGGCCCACTGGGCGAGCTCGCGCAGCACGACCGCCTCGACGACGTGTCGCCGCACGCTGCGAGCTTTGCATTCGCGGCGGCGCAGGTAGGCGCTGCAGTGGTACCAGACCCCTGGTTGGCGGTCGTCCGCGGTCGGAGTCATGCGTGACTTGCAGTGTCCGCATCGCAGGGTCAGGGGGTAGACCGATGCGCGCGCCCGGGGAGGTGTCGCCGCGACGCGTAGCCGGCGGCGCCGGAAAGCCTGCCATTCGATCTCGGCGATCACGCCCTCATGCGCGCCCGGGATCAGCACCATGTTCTTGCACTTCGCACGCGTCTTGCAGTCGCAGTTGGGGTCGTGGATGTTCAGGAGGCCGGCGCCGAAGCCGCGGTCGAGCATCCGCAGGATGGTGGAGTCGGACCAGGGCACCCCGCGTGCGGTGAAGTACCGGGAGTGGTTGAGCCAGGCGGCCAGTTCGCGGCCGCCGCTGCCGTTGATGTAGCGGCGGTATACCTGGGCAAGGACCGGCCCGGTGATGGGGTCAATCTCGTATCGCTCGGGCCCGTCGTCGGGTTTGCGGACGGTGCGGTGCGGCTGGAGTGCGTCGGGGACGCGGCCCCGGAGGGTGTAGCCGAAGCGGGGGCGGCCGTTGGCGGGCAGGCCGTTGGCGACGCGGTATGCGTGGGCTTCGGCCCATTGCTCGCCGATGCGGTCGGATTCGAAGCTGGCGATCTCCATGAGCACGCCGCGGGTGAGGCGTCCGACGGCGGTGCGGGCGTCGACTTCCTCGGTTGCGGATTGCAGCTCTCCGCCGGCGAGGTTGATGCGGCCGAGGTTGACGGCGTTGCCGGTGCGGGTGCGGCCGAAGCGGGAGAACTTCCAGACGGCGATTTCGCGGGCCTTGCCGGCTTCGATGGCTTCGATCGCCCGCATGATCTTGCGGCGGAAGTCACGGCCGGAGGCGTCGAGGTCTTCGATCCAGTCGACGATGCGGCGGCCGGAGCGGCGGGCCCACTCGCTGATGGAGGCGCGCTGGAGCTCAGGGGAGATCTGCTCTTCGAGGAGCATGCTGACTCGGATGTAGCCGATCGCGGGAATGAGTTCGCGAACGGCGGGTTGTGGGGGCATGTGGCTCTCGTCCGGGGTCGGGGTCCCGGGCTGCCCGTGGCAGGGACACGAGCGAGCCAAACGGGTTGTTGTCTGGGCTACGTCGGATATTGGGTGCTCAGGACGTCAAGCTGCCCCTGGAGATAGCTCGTCCGGAACAGTTCTCTAAGCGTCACGTCGGACAGATTTGTGGCGAGTGTGTCGATCTTTTCGGCGACTAGCTTGCTGCCCTCTGTGTACCTTTGGGCGGATTCCCGCTGAGCCGCGGCGATCAGTTCGGCGGATTCCTTCTGGTTTGTTGTGATCAGTTCTATTGCGTTCACGATGCGGCCGATTGCCCAGACCGTGGTGAGGGCGATGGCGCCGCATGTGATGGCGCGCAAGGGAGCGCTCCAATTGTCGGGATCGGCGAGTTCAATGGAGATCGCAGTGGCGTTGAGGCCTACAAGACCCCAGAGGGCTACGGCTGCATAACCGAAAACTTTTTGTTGCATGCGGCTACCTCAGGTTAGGAGCGTTTCTTTAGGCGCCCTGGTGAGATATGGACGCTCCATCACCCGATAAGGGTTACGTGTTTTGGACGATTTTTTAGAGGCTTTGCCGTGTATCTGCTCCGCGCGGTGGTCGGGCCAGTAGCTTCGCATATGTCAGATTTCGCTCCAGTATGCGGCGTTCGTGGTTTGCCTCCTCCTCTTGTATGACTTGTTCGAAGAGAGCGCGTTCGGGGGGGGACATTGCTGCAAGGCGTTGATTGAGCTCGGCTCTCATGGCGGCGATGTCGGGGGGCGACTCGGGAGTCGCCGCAGTCGCCTTCGCCTCGACTGCGACCTGGGGTGTGGTGGCTGGGGAGTGTAAGTCGACGGGATCTTGGCCGGCCAAGATTCGGTCGATGGATCCTGGGGCCCACCGCAGGGCTGCCTCAAAGTCGGCTTTGACAGTGTCGCTGACGCCAGATTGACCTCGGCGGAACCTGCGTAGGTGGGCAGTGGAGACGTTTACCTGGTCTGCGATCTCCTCCCACGAGAGGCGGAGTTCCTTGCGGCGCTGGTTCGTCAGGCGATCGAGACGCGTGGTGCTCTCTTCGCTGACGCTCATCGTGACAGCCCTTCCAGCAATCGTGTTGCGGCTGTGCGCACTGTATCGCACCGTACCGCACATTCCCAGGTGGACCCCCGAAACTGGTCGCTACTGGCATGTCAGGTGCGCACCTGTTTCGCACTGTTGCGCACGTTCGCACATGTGCGCTACGGTGCGCACATGGCACCACCGAGACGCCTGAGCCTCCCCTTCAACGGTGTGCGAGCACGGCACGAACGCGAACAGCGGGGACTGACCGCCGAGCAGCTCGCTCAGCGGTGCGAGGAGGTCGGCGGGCCGCGTTTCGCCCACACCACCATCCTTCGCTGGGAGGCCGGAGTCATTTGCCCCACCGCGCCTAACGCCAAGGTCCTGGCCGACGCACTAGGCGTGACGGTCAGACATCTCTGCACCCCGCCGGACGAGCCGCCCTCCACCGGCACCGCCGACGGACGGAGGGACTGATGTCGGCCTACCGTGACGCGCTCCCGCCCGAACAGCGCCCTCTCTACGACGAGGCCATGACGCGGGCTGGGCTCATCCTGTCCGCGGCCCGGGCCCGGCGTGACTCGCTCCCCGCCGACGAAGCAGCCCGCGAGGCGTACGTCCCGGGTGGCCCGTCGGTCGAGGAGATCACCGCCCTGATCGAAAAGCACCGCGCCGAGGCCCGCGCCAACCTCGCGGCCCGCAGCACCAACGCCGCCTGACCAAGCCCATTCACTCTACGAGGAGTCCCCCATGTTGAACGCCGAGCAGCGCACCGACCGCTACCACAGGCAGAACGGCGCCGAGCGGCTCACCTCGCGCCAGCGCCGCCGCCGGGACCACAAGATCGGCCACCACACGCTCGCCGCCAAGGCGGGCCGCCAGGCCAAGTCCGCGGACCGCGCCGTCACCCGCCGGGCCCGCAAGAACAACTACGCCCCGCAGACCGTCCGGGCCCGCTCCGCCGCGAAGGCCCGCTGACCCCGGACAGCAAACGGGCCCTGACCGGTGGCACCCGGCCGAGCCCGACCCCCGCTCAAGACCCTGACACGAGACAGGAGAGCAGAGGCATGACCAAGCCTAAGACCCTCAACGGTCACGAGTACGCCATCGACATCAAGGGCGGCGGCATGTCCGCCCGCACCGAGCCCATCACCGACCAGGCGGCCGCCAAGGCCCTGCTGACCGACCTGCAGCACTCGTACCCGGACTCGGTCCTGCTGCACCGCCCGGACAGCGGCGTCCACCAGTCCACGTGGACCCCGATCACCGACGACCAGCTCGACCGGATCGCGGTTCAGGCCGCCCTGACCGTGGCCGCCGAGTTCTCCACGGACCTGCCGCTAGTCGACTGGGACGTGAGTAGTCGCCCCTACCGGGTCGGGGCCCTGGAGGCGAGCCCCCACGGTTCCGACGAGGAGAAGCGGGCCGCCTTGGACGCCTTCGCTGAGCGGCTCGGTGTCCCGGTGTCCGAGAGCGTGCTCAAGCACGGGACGAGGCTCGAGGTGCGGGCGACCTACCGGGGTGTTCCGGTGGAGGTCTCGGCGTACGTCGACCGGGTGGAGGCGCCCGAGCAGCCCCAGGTGGTTCCGGCGGTGGCGGCGTGACGTCCCTGCGCGTGATCAAGACGGCCGCCGACCTCCAGCTCGGGGACATCCTGACGATTGGCGGTCGTGACGTGGTCGTCGACGGTCTGGTCCCGGAGACCCGTGAGGCGGCGATCGACTACGGGTCCCGTGAGGTGCGGTCCGGTTCGTGGTGGGACACGTTTCCCGCGAACCAGCCGGTGACCGCCGCCCCGGGGAGCCATCACGAGCAGCCCGCCTGCGTCATGGGTGATGTGTGATGGCGCTGACCATGATCACCCCGCCGGTCTACTCCCTGACCTGCGACGGCGAGGGGTGCTCCGCGGCACTCCGAGACGACTGCGACTGGACGATGCGCACGAAGGCGAAGGCGGCCGGATGGACCGTGCGCCCGAGACGTGGCAAGGGATCGCGAAGCGCGCCGGACCTCTGCTCCACGCACTCCAACACCGGATCGGGGGCCGCCGGATGAGCCGGATGAGCCGGATGAGTGGCCTCCTACACCGCCTCCCCCTCATGGACGAGAAGACCGGCCTGCGGCACGGCCCCATCCGCTGGCCCGACGGCAAACCGCCGCCTATCAGCGGCTGCCGCTGGTGTGGCGCCACCCCCGGCGACATCCCCCCGGACGGCGTCGAATGCCAGGCATACGAGCCGCCGACGGAAACCCAGCGCATCGCCCGCACCAAGGCGCACGCCCGGGCCGGCCTGCTCGACTACACCCGCCGCGAGCTGGGAGTCGCCACGTGAGCGAGACCCAGCACCGCGACCATGCGCGCACGCAGCCCGAGATCGTCGCCCGCATCGAGTCCATCTCGGACGAGGTCGACCCTCTGTGGTTCCGCCGGCGGACCCTGCTCGGCGCCCTGGATCTCGAGCACGCCCGGCCGTTCATCCCCGGCGCCGTGATCCCTGACTGGGAGCCGGTCAGCGACCTCCGCGGCGTCGCGAAGGACCTCTACCTCAAGGCGCTCGGGCACCTCCTGGGTCACCGCGCCGACCTGGCGAGCCTCGTCCCCGAGAGGCTTGGGGAGTACGCCTGGCTGATCGGCGGGGACGACGCGTTCAGGGCGATGGACGAGGCGCCGTACACGCGGTACGGCGCGCCGAAGGTCCGGGCGTTCGCCACCGGGGTGGGCCTGATCTGGCCCCACGACCCCGCGCTGGAGCGCCTGGCGGCGGGGGAGCCGTGCCACCCGAAGTGCAGCAGGTGCCTGTCATGACCGGCCTGATCGGGCGGATCCGCGCCCACCGCGAGGCCCGCGCCGAGGCCCCGACCAACCGTGAGATCGACGACTACCTCACCGCCGCCCGCGGCGGCCCGCTGTCGCCCCGGCCCCCATACAGCCCCGACGCGGCCACACAGCAGGCCGCCTGGCGTGCGCAAATGGCCGAGGCTCTCGCCCCGGAGGTGACCCACTGATGTCCGAACGGGCTGCGTACATCCGGGGTCTGTGGATTCTCGCGAAGCTCTATGCCGACTACCCCACGCTGCCGCCGGGCTGGCCCGCCCAGGAGATCAACCTGCACCAGTACGGACGCACGGCACTACCCCTGGCCGAGCAGATGTACCTGGCCGTGGCCGTCATCGAACGGATGGACGCGCCCGCGATCAGCCTCCACCTCAACCGTGGCGCTCCCACCGCGTGGCTGTTCGTGCGTGGGGACCTGGCCGGCCTGCCCGTGCGGATCAAGATGTGGGCCGATGACGTGTGCGAACGGCGGCCGCAGGAGCGGTTGAAGCGCGACCGGTGGGTGTGGCCGCCAGCGGTGGTGAATGCCGTGAAGGCCCGTACCGTCGCGGCCGCGAATGCCCGTACCGCCCCGGATGGTGGCCTGTGACCCGCTGCTGGTGTGCGGACCCTAACCGCACCGAGGCCGAGATGTTCCAGTGCCCCGCTGGCGAAGCGGGCGAGGACTGCCTCGCGCATGACTACCTCGCCACCGGTGGAGCCCTGGGCCAGGTCGGTGACTGGCCGGGCAACCCAATGCCCGTGCCGGATCTGACGGACCTGCAGGACGCCATTCAGGCCGCTCGACGCGGGCGCTCCCCGGCCCGGCCCGCCGCGCTCGCCACCAACACCACGGTCGGCCGCCCGTGACCGACCAGATGCCCAAGCGCGCCGCCTGCCCGACCTGCCTAGAGCCGAAGGTGCAGGTCAACCAGGACGGCCGCTTGCGCAAGCACAAGCCGATCGGCGCTGTCCTGCCCTGCCTGGGCAGTGGCACGCCGATCGGCACCGCCCGCATCCCGCGCCGCTCCAAGTCCGGGTTCTACAAGGACTGGGAGACCGGCGAACTGCTCCGCTCGGTCACCACGATTCTCAACCAGGGCTCCCCCAAGGAAGCCCTCATCCACTGGGCCGGGAACCTCGTCGCCGAGACCGCGATGGAACACCTTCCCGAGCTGGTGCGCGCGTCCCGTGACCCGGACAGCGAGAAGGAGATGTACGACTGGCTCCGCCGCGCCCACACCCGTAAACGGGACGAGCGCGCCGACCTCGGTACCGCGGTACACCAGATCATCGAGGCCAAGGTGCTGGGCACCCCGATCCCCGATGACGTGCTCGACAACCCCGAGATGCAGCCCTACATCGTGCACTTCGAGGAGTTCGTCTCCGACTGGCAGATCACGTTCACCGCCTCGGAGATGGTGGTCGCCGACTACGAGCACAAGTACGCCGGCACCCTGGACTACCTGCTGACCTCCCCGCTGCTCGCCGCCGCCCTGGGCTGCCCGGCCGACATGGACATCGCGGGGGATACCAAGACCGGCGGCGAGCTCGACGAGCGGACCTCCGACGGCAACATCCACGGGGTCTACCCCGAGGCCGGTGTCCAGATGTCGGCGTACCGCAAGGCGCGGTACGGCTGGCTCCGCGACGGGACCCGGGAGGAGTTGCCGCGCCGGCACGACGTAGGCGTGGTGCTGCACCTGCGGCCGCAGGGCTACCGGCTCTATCCAGTGCGCTGCGGCGATGACGTGTTCGCCGCGTTCCTTCACATCCGCCAGGTGGCGGAGTTCCAGACCGGCCCGGCGAAGAACATCGTCGGCGCCGCCCTCAAGCCCCCGTCCACCTCGGCGCGAAAGGCCGCATGATGCCCGGACGCATCCTCACCCTCCAGCGGCAGGCCCGCGAACTCGGCCGACTCCGTACCGGCTACACCGACACCAGCGGCCCCAAGGCCCGCCCGGTCCGCTCCCAGACGTGGATCGTGACCAGCCACGCCGAGCATTACGTCCAGGCGGCCGCCGAGGTGTGGGGCGGCACGGTGGAGAAGTGGCAGCCGCTCGGCAACGGCGCGGAACAGTACCGCGCGATCACTGAAGCCGTTCACCTCGACGCGATCCTTCCGCCCGGTGACCCGCTGTCGCAGGCCTACGAGATGTGGTCCAAGGGCGGGGCGCAGCGGCGCTGCGACGGGATGACCGAGAGCCTGGCCGATCGGCCGTGCCTGTGTCGGCAGCAGTTCGGTGACGCCTTCTGGGAGACCGCGCCGAAGGACGGCGCGTGCAAGGTGACCACCCGGCTGAACGTGATTCTGCCGGAGATGCCGGACATCGGCGCGTGGCGGGTCGAGACCCACTCGTACTACTCGGCGAACGAGATGGCGGCCGCCGTCGACGTGCTCAAGGGATCGATCGGGGAGGCCGCGCTGATCCCGGTGCGGCTGCGGATCGAGCAGCGCACCCGGGTGGCGAAGGGGAGGACCAAGCAGTTCCCGGTGGTCGCGGTCGAGCTGCGTGGCGGGACGGCGGGCCAGGTTCTGGCGGGGTCGGTCTCCACGGTAGCGGTCGGTTCCGGTCAGCGTGCCGAGCTCGGGGCGACGGCGGGGCAGGTGGCGATCGAGGGGCCGCAGCCTGCCCCAGCCCAGGTCACCCCGGAGGCCGTCCTCGCGGCCGCGCGGAAGGCGACCACGGTCAAGCAATGGCGGGAGATCTGGCAGATCGCCGCGGACGCCAAGCTGACGCTCGGCGAGGAGCGCAGGGCCGAGCTGGTGGCGATCGGCGTACGGCTGAAGGCCGCCGAACAGGACACATCCACCCCCGCACCCGTCGCCACCGGATCGGATGGCGAGCCCCTGGACGCGGACCTGCTGTGGCAGCAGATCGTCGCGCTGGCGCCGTGGCAGATGTCGGAGCTGCGCACGCAATTCGCGCAGGCGATGGGCGGGGTGCCGCACGACAAGGCCACCGAAGAAGAGCTGGAGATGTTCCTGCGCCGCCTGAAGGCCGGCGATTTCACCAAGCCCAGCCCGGCCGACGATTCGGCCGAGACCGACGAGCCCCCCTTCTAGGACATCGCCATGACCTCCACCGCAATCGCGACCCGGCACGTCGTTTGGTTCGGCCCATCGCGCAACCGTGTCGAGGTGGTGCTTACGGAGCCGCCGCCGAAGGACACCCTCGACCCCCGCTACGCCGCGTGCATCACGCACCGGACAGCCTGTGACTGCCGCGAGGCCGGGCTCGCCGAGGACATCGCCGAGTACCGCGGCGAACTCACCCACATCAAGAGTGCTTTCGAGGAGGTCCTGCTCGGACACGCCACCTGGGTCCATGGCGCCGACGAGGCGACCGGGCGGCAGCTGCAGTGCAAGTGCTCCGGCTGCGTCCTCGCCCGGCGCCTGGGCTTCGGCTTATCGAACACCGTCGAGCTCGACCGGCCCGCCCCGCGCCCCGCGCGTCCCATCCTGCCGTTCCTGCGCAAGGACAAGAGCGAGGTGCCGTTCTGATGGTGTACGAGTTCGACCGCCGCCAGTTCCTCGGCATGCCCCTCGCCTGGTACCGGTACCTGTCCCAGGACACCACCTGGGTGCCCAAGGGTCGGCCGCCGGCGCCGATCGCGGAGATGGATGCGGCATGGCGCTACAACGCCGCGAACTGGCTGCTCAGGCAGGCTAAGCGGCTCGCGGGCTACTACGAGCTCGGCGAGATCGCGCACATCTTCACCAGCACGGCGCCCACGGTGGTCGCCGACAAGAACGGGCATCCGGTCCCGAGACCCGAAGTCCTCTATCTCGCTCCGAGGGGTGAGATGGCGCAGGACGCGTTCGAGCGGGAGTGGGCGACGGCCGCCGAGCAGCGGAAAGCGGACCCGGATGCATGGCTCAGGTCGACGCCGCTCTACCGGGCGCTCGTCGCCGACTTGCCCGCCGACGTGGCCGAGGCCGCACGGCACTGGTCGACCTGCGCGGCCCGTGTCGGCAAGGACGCATGCGACTGCTGGAAACGGCACATCACCGAGTGCACCATCCACCGGCTCCGTGACATCAGCGCGCCGTGCCACTGCAACGACCTCTCCCCGGTGTGGACGGACGACTGATGGCGGCCAAGCAGCGCTGGTACCTGGGGCCCCTGCTGCCCTGGGATACGGAATCAACGGGCGTCGACGTCGAGACCGATCGGATCGTCACCGCCGCGCTGGTGTGGATCCGACCGGACGAGAAGACCATGATCAAGCACCACCTGATCGACCCCGGCGTCCCGATCCCGGCGGAAGCCATCGCTATCCACGGCATTACCAACGAGCGTGTCGCCGCCGAAGGCCGCCAGCCCGAGGGGGCACTGGAGGAGATCGCTGACGATCTAGTCGACGCGCTCAACGCCGGATGGCCGCTGGTCGGGATGAACTGTGTCTACGACCTCACTCTCCTAGATCGCGAGCTGCGCCGTCACGGTCTGCGCACCCTGGAGGAGCGCCGCGGGGGTGAGCCGATCGCCCCTGTGATCGACGCCATGGTGCTCGACAAGCTCGTCGATCCCCCCCTCCGGGGGAAGGGTCGCCGGCGGCTCACCGCGCTGTGCGAGATCTGGGGGGTCCGGCTGGATGGCGCGCACGATGCGCACTTCGACGCGCTCGCCGCGGCACGGGTGGTGTGGAAGATCGCGCGCACGCACCCGGAGATCGGCGAGATGTCGCTGCCTGACTTGCACGCGCTGCAGGTGAAGGCCCGGGCGCAGCAGTGCGCCGAGCTGCGGGCGTACTTCGACTCGGTCGGCAAGCCCCACGACGGTGTCCCGGGCGAGTGGCCGATGCTGCCCTACCGCGAACGAGCGGCCGTATGAGCCGCAGACGAGCCCCGCGCCGCCGCAATAGGCGCGGGGCCCACCCGATCACTACGGAGCACAACATGATCGATCGTAACGGCGTGCACAGGCCGCCCTACCCCAACTCCCCGTTCTTCGACTCCGGCAGCCCGGCCGAGACCTCCACGATCGAGGCCGCCACTATGCCGTCGGCGCCGATCGAGCACGACGACTCCTGGCCCGGTGACAAGGCGCGGGACATCGTCGTGCAGGCCAACCGGGAAGCTGCCGAGCAGCATCTTCGCAACTCCGAGCAGCACCGTGCGGAGGCGGAACGGTTGAGTGCTCAGCTCAGCGCGCTGTCCCCCGACTACGAGGCCAAGCGCGTTGCGTTCGAAGAGGTGAGTCGGCAGGTCAACGACCTGGCCGAACAGCAGCGGCAGGCGGCGGGGCTGGCAGATCTGGAGAAACGGGCCAGTGAGGCGCTGTCGGCGGCCGCTGTCGCGTTGCGGATCGTGCCGCTGACGGCGCCCCGGGGGGACGTGATGGTGGCGGCTGTGACGACCGAGGGCCCTACGCTCGGCCGACATCTTTGCCCGCCGCCGTGCCGGCAGCCGATGCGGTGGACCGAGGAGAACGGCTACATCCACGACACGCCGAGCGGCGAGGTGCAGGCGGGCCAGCTGTGTCAGCTGCGCAGCGTCGCGCAGGACGCGCAGGCGGGGGTGGTGCGGTCGTGAGGGACTTGATCAGCGTCGTTGGTCTGCTGGCGGCCGTAGCCGGCGTCGCACTTGCGTACCGGCCGCTGCTGCGGCGCCGGGTGCTGGACGCGCTGACGCGGTACGCCGTGGTGGTGCTGTGGGTAGCGGCCGCGGTGAAGCGGAGCCTGCGGCCTCAGCGTCGCCTTCCACGGAACGCCGTCCGTAGAGAGCGGCCCGCATGAGCGTTCAGTCTCCGCCCAGGGCGCCGGCTATCGGTGAGCTGCTTCAGCTGCGCGCCAAGGTTCAGCAGCTGCTGACGACTCAGACCGCCCTGGTCGAGCTGATCGACCACGTCGCGGTCCCGTCGCTGGCGTATGTCGAGGCCCGGCATGACTACGACGACGCCGCCCGGCTGAACCTCCGGGCCGGTGTTACCGAGGCGCTGTGCCTGGGGCTGCCGGACGCCGAGGCCGAGGCGGTGCGGGCTCAGCGCGAGCTCGCTCCGTTCCGGCCCCAGCTCGACGACGCCACATGGGGCGCGACGGGCGGTGACGTGTGATGCGGCCTGGGCTGTCCGCGCTGGTGGCGCTCACCGTGGCGGCCGCGGCGCTCGTGTTCGCGCTGCTGCAGGGCTCCTCGCCGTGCCCGCCGGGCCGGCCGACGCCCCGCCCTGCGCCCGCCCCGACTGTGATCCAGGCCGCGACCGTGAACGGAGGCTCCGACTGATGACCTTCACGAACGAGGAATCCCAGTCCGTTTTCGATCTGCTCGGTTACGTGCTGGGTGAGCCCAATCTGGCTGGGCCGATCCCGTCTGCGGTGGCGCGCGACGCAGCGGTGCTCCTGGGTGGCAAGGCGTACAACAAGATGTCGGCGGGGATCCCCGAGGACCGGATCCGCGGGCTATGGCCCGGCCTGGAGCGCGCCCTGGGTGACCCCGACGTCACCAGGTGCCGGATCTGCGGGTGTACCGAGAACGCCGCGTGTGAGGGTTCCTGCTCCTGGGTGCCTGACCCGCTGGTGAAGGGCGACCTGTGCTCGGCGTGCGTCGACCGGGCGTGGGAGCTCGTCGGCGCGATGGGCGGCCTGATTCGTCCCGAGCATCATCCGGTGCTGCAGGCGCTGTACAACCTCTACGCCGCCTGGCGGGAAAGGCTGCACGCCGACCACCCGCAGGCGATGGACCAGGTCGCCCGCGCGACCGAAACCGTCCTGGGCACCCTGCCCGGTGACCTGCTCGCCAGCCTGCAGGAGGGGTGGGAACACGCCGAGGCTGTCGCGACCACCGACGAACCCACCGAGGAGCGCGGCACGCAGCCGCCGTGCTGGTGCTCCGAGCACGGCCAGTGCCCCACCCACGCCGCGGCGGTCACGCCATGACCGTCATCGGCCAGGCGCAGGGGATCGAGCACGGGACCCCGAGGGGCTACCGACAGCACCGCTACCGCAAGGTCCTGATGTGCGACGACTGCTTGGAGGCGAACCGTAAAGCGGTCGAGGCGGAGCGCGCCGCCAAGCCGCGGTTCGCCTCGCCGGAGCAGGCCGCCTGGTACGGCGGGCGGTTCACGTCCAGCCCCGACGCCGCAAGCAAGCCGCGTGACGTCCGCCGCGCCGCGGGCGACTCGGTGCCGGCGGGCATGATCCTCGGCCGTGACCTAGCGGTCGGCGACGTCATCGACTTCTTCGGCCGGACCTACCCCATCGACCGATTCGAGCCGTACTTCGGCTCTCTGCTCCCCGCGCTCGGCACGGGCACCCGCATCGCAAGGAGCGGCGACTGGGGCATCACCGCGGGCCCCGACGCCGCGATCCCCGTCCTGCCGCGCCCGCGCGCGACCACTACCACCACGATCAAGAAAGCCCCCGCACCGTGAGCACCACCACCCTCGCATGTCTCTCCCCGGCTGACGTCGACCAGGACGACCGCCCTCTGCTGCTGCTTGACGTCGACGGCGTCGTGAACCCCCAACTCCCACGCTCGAAGGCGTGGAGAAGGTACCGCTGCGTCGTCGACAACGAGCGGTACAACGTGCGGCTCAATCCAGAGCACGGCGAGCAGCTGCTCCGGCTATCCGAGCGGGCCGGGGGGCAGCTGGTGTGGGCGACGTCCTGGGATCACCACGCCAACGTGCACATCGGACCCCGGCTCGGGCTGCCGCGGCTGCCGGTCATCACGATGGACCACGCGTCGCAGTGGAGAACCTGGCACGACCCGCTCGTGATGTACAAAACCCCGAAGGTCGCCAGGTACGTCGCCGGGCGGCCGTTCGTGTGGTTCGACGACGACTTCCGCGCCGGCGACCAGCTGCACCTGGAGGAGCACCCGGACGTTGGGGAGTTCCTGCTGATCCATGTGGATCCCCGACGTGGGCTTACCACGGAGCACCTGGCCGAGGCCGCCGACTGGCTGGCCGAGCGGACGGGCGGCGACCAGTGAGCCCCGAGGAACTCGGCCAGGTGTGGCACTACCTGCAGACCCACCCGGCCGACACAGGGATCATCCTGCTTCTGCTGCTGATCCCCGTGCTCATCATCGCGGCGCTCGCCGCGTACGCGTGGAGCACCGCGCGGCGGCGCCGGCGCACGGACCGGCTGTACGTGGGCAACATTCCCTGGCACCCGGAGTCGCTGGTCCGCGACCTGGGTCCCGCGGAGGAAGCGGCCTTTGAGGCGCTCGTCGCCCAGCTGCCCAAGCTCGACCGGCGGTGGGTGCGATGACCCTTCCGCAGTGGCTCGTCATCGTCGGCGGTGTGTTCGCGTTCTTCGGTGTGGTCTTCGTGGTGTTCCTCGTCGCGCTCGGCGTAGGCACGATCCGAGGAGATCGTGCCGCCGCACGCACCCGTCTCGCCGCACCTGCGCCTCGGTGGCCTGTCCGAGTCGTCGACAGCGCGCGAGAGGACTCCCTCTGATGCAGCAGCTGTTCGGCATCTCCGGCGTGATCGGCCTGGTGGTCGCCGGCCTCCTTCTCTTCGTGCTCTTCCGGCGGGGCCACCTGGACGACGTGCGTCTTCCTGCCTGGGCAGGGGCGCGGCTCGACAGGTGGCTGGCGCGCGGGAAACGAGGCCGCCGATGATCTTCCTGGTCGTCGCCTGCTTCTTCGTCGCGCTCATGATGCTCGCCGAGCGCGCGAGAACCGGGCGGATGAAGGTCGGCGACATCGAGGGCTCCCGGAGGGCAGCCACCTGGGCGAAGGTCACCGGCGTGTGCGGGATCTGCGCCGCGCTACTGGCACTGGTGGTGCTGCAATGACGCCACGTGTGGTCGGCCTCGACATCAGCCTGACTGCCAGCGGTATCGCCAGCAGCACCGGCTGGGCCGAGACGGTCGGCGCCGGCGGCATCACCAAGCTTCCGGTCTGGGACCGACGCGACGCTCTGGTTGGTCTGGCCGGCGAGATTTGCGCACTGGTCAAGCAGCCAGACTTGGCTGTCCTGGAGGCCAACGCCGCCGCGGCCGCCTATGGCGGCGCCTCTGAGCGGGCGGGTCTGTGGTGGCTGGTCGTGGACCGGCTGCGCATGGCGGGTGTCCCGGTCGCCGCGGTGACCCCTGGGCAGTTGAAGCTGTACGCGCTCGGCAAGGGCTCGGGTACGAAGGGCGCCGTCATCGAGGCGGTGACGCGCCGCTGGCCCGAGTTCCGGACCGGCGGCGACGACGACCTCTGCGACGCCGTCGTGCTCTGCGCCATGGGACTCGACCACCTGGGCGCGCCGCTCGCCCCCATGCCCAGGCCGCACCGGGCCGCGCTCGACAAGGTCGCCTGGCCCGAGGCGGTGACCACCTGATGGGCATCACTCAGACACGCGCTGCCCTCTCGGCTGACACCGATCAGCAGGTCCGCCAGCACCTCCAGCGCCACCCCACGGCCAGGATGACCGCCAACGAGATCTCCCGCGCTCTCGGCCGCGGCGCTGGCGGCAGGAACGGTGTCGTCGCCGCACTTCGCCGCCTGGCCGACGCCCGTCAGGTGATCTGCACTGAGGTTCCCAGCCCGTACGGCTCGCGCGCCATGCAGCTCTGGCAGGTAGACGTGATCGCGGCCAGGAGCGAGGCCCCATGAGGAGAAGGACGCCACCCCCCATCGTCACGTGCGTCTGCTGCGGCGAGGAAGGCCCGCACGGTGCCCGGAACCTGCGGAAGACCTGCTACGACCACCACAAGGCGAAGTTCGCCCTCCACAAGTTTCCGCCGAGCCGTCAACCTGCAGAGCCTTGGGCCCCGAGCAGCCAGAGCGCGCTCTCCAAGGTGCAGGACTACGACCGCCTGGTCGCTGACGGGGTGACGGATCCCGAGATCCTGGCCAGCCGCATCGGCTGCTCTGTACGTCACGTCACGCGCCTCGCCAGCGCATCCAAGGCCCCTCAAGCAGCGCGCGAAAGAGGCGACCTCCCGGAAGTCGGCAAAAGCGTGCTCAGACCCTTGAGTGTCGCACCACCGCACCCCAGCGATCTCGACGACGACACTCCGGCCTGCCGTGGCACCGACCTTGCGATGTGGTTCCCAGGGAAGGGCGGGGGCAGCCAGGACGCCAAGAACACCTGTATGTCCTGTCCCCTGCGTGGTCCCTGCCTCGACTACGCCCTGCGTTACGCCGTCGACGGCATCTGGGCTGGCACGAGCCGCAAGCAGCGCAACGAGGAGCGCAAGAAGCTGGGCATCACGGCGAGCCCTGTCATGCCCAGCCGCGTGGTCCCGGCCGCCCGGAAGCACCGCCCCCGGCCGGCGAACGTGGCGTTCCCTGGGCTCGCGCACGGCCCGTTCTCTGTGACGGTCCGCCGGATCCCGCCCCGGCCCGCCCCCGCGAAGACCCCCAATCCGCTGTCCGGGCCCAGCCCGTACTGGCCCGCCCGGTCCCCACGCGCCGCCGCGGCCGCCGACACCGCCGAGCGCACCACCGCACGCCTCGCCCGCCCTGAGAGGACCACCGCCGAGTGACCCGAATCGACCTCAGCACCACGGACCTGCACGAGCTTCTCGTGCCGGTCCTCCCGCACGCCTCCACCGGCAAGGACGACCCCCACTACAACATCGTCCGCCTGCAGGTCACCGACCGCGTGCTGTACGCCGTCGCGACCGACCGGTACACCCTCGGCGCCACCCGCCACCACCTCGGCGACGCGGACCCCGCCAAGATCGCCATCAGCGTCGTCGACGCCCGGAACATCCTGCGGACCTTCAAGCACGCCAAGGACTATGACCCGCGGCTCACCCTGATCATCGACCAGCTGCAGCTGCCCTCCACCGACAACGCGACACCCACAGGCCTCAGCCTGCGCGTCGACTCCGAAGACGGGCCCCGGCTCACCGTCCAGGCCAGCGCCGCGCCCCACATCGCCTGGCAGCCCATCGTCGCGAAGGCGTTGCACCGGTCGCGGACACCGGTGTCGCCCGCCGTGCTCCTCACCCCCCAGTACATGTCGCGCTGGGCCCGAGCCGCCCACAAGTGGGACCACCTCACCGTCCTCGGCGGCCGCGCCCGTGACCCGCTCGTCGTGCTCGTCGCGCACCGCTTCATCGGGCTGTGGATGCCCGTCAGCGGGACCGACGACTTCGACCCCGAGCGCGCCCTGGACGGTAACCCCTGGCTCGAGGAACTCGCCGGCGGCGACGGCGAGGTTGAGGAGCTCCTCTTCCCAGCCGCAGCGCCGGACGCCGGGACCGACCTCGACACCGACCTCCTGGTGCAGGCGGCCGAGCTGATCGTCACCACGCAGTTCGGGTCCACCTCCATGCTCCAGCGCAAACTGCGCGTCGGGTTCTTCATGGCCCGGCGCCTCATGGACCTCCTCGAGGAGCACGACATCGTCGGCCCCGCCGACGGCACCAGCGCCCGGGAAGTCCTGATCGACGGACTCGGGCTCGACGACGCCGTCGAACGGATCCGCGCCGGCGAGGTCGAGACGGCGGGGGAGGACGTATGACCCCGGCCCAGCTCTACAGCCTCGCCCGTGCCGTGTCCGGCACCGGCCCGGCGACCCTCACCTTCGTCACCCACGACGATGGGAAGCACCACTACGCCGCCTGGCCCTACGGCTGCGTCCACGTGCCCACCCCGATATACGCAAGGCTCGGTCACCCCCGCGATGGCACCCACCAGATCCTTGCCCGCGGCGCACTGCAGCCCGTCGAGATCCCGCGGTACGACCCGGACTTCGTCCGTCGGGTGATGCTTCCGCACCTGGATCAGGCTGACCGGGTCCCGGTCGCCGAGTCGGTGTGGGTGCGGCAGCTCAGCGCCACCGTGTATCACCGGCTGATCCGCCGGCTCGACGGCCACTACTTCGAGGTCGATGAGAAGTTGTTCCAGGCCTGGTCGCAGGTAGCCTCCGGGCCGCTGTGGCAACTCGCCGGCGGAGTCCGCAAGCCGCTGGTCTGGGCGTCCAGCGAGGTCGCTGCCCAGCGGGAGCGCGCCACCGCGCTGCTCATGCCGATCCACACCCTGGAAGAACCCAAGCCGCCGTCCCTCGACGAGATCGGGCCTGAGCCTGAGCCCGCCGAGCGTAGGGCGGTGACCTGATGGGTGGCGTGTTCGCCAAGGTCATCGTCGTGCTGGGCGTGTGTGTCGGCGCCGTCGTCCTCATCGCGCAGCTGTGGCGGGTGGGGGACCGGCCCTACCAGCCGCCCGGCGGAGAACTGGTTCGCGGCCGCCGACTCGAAGCCCGTCTCCTCGCGGGACTCGTCGCCGTGGTGGCCGCCGGCGTGGTCACCGCTCTCCTCACATGGCCAACAGGGTGACGCCGTGCAGCGCAACCCGCCCCTGACCCTCGCGCTCCTGCTGTTCGCCCTGACCCTTCTCCTTCTGTTCTGGAGCTGACCATGTGGAAAGCCATCGCCCCCATCGGGGTGGCCGCCGCGCTCGTGATCGGCGTGATCGTGACCGTCTGGCTCGTCACCCGTCGCGAACGCGCCCGCCAAGACCGCCTGCAGCGCCAGCGCGACAAGCGGTTCCTCAACGACCTGCTCACCCGGCAGCGGGAAATCGCCGCCGCCACCGCCGATCCCGAAGCCATCGCGCTCGTCGGCGAAATCACCACCCATCTCAACAAGGAGAACTGATGTTCCGCCGTCTCAAGATCGCCTTCCTGATCGCGTTAGGGGCGATTGTCCTCATAAGCGCCACCGGGTGCTCCGGTGCGTCCGTCAACACCGAGCCGGACGAGGTGTCCATCGTCTACTCCGCGGCCCGCGGCTCCGCCACGACGTTCTCCAAGTGCGTCGGCGCGTCCTCGCGGGCTGGGGTCAGCACCAGCGACAACTCGTGGACCTACCCCGCCGGGCAGCGGACGTTTGATTTCTCTGGCGGAGACGGCGCTGAGTCCAAGCCGCTGACCGTGGTGTCGAAGGACAACGTCCAGCTCACCGTGCCCGGTTTCTCGACGTTCGCTCTCAACACCACGTGCAGCGTGCTGAAGCAGTTCCACGAGCGGATCGGCCTGAAGTACGGCGCCTTCTTCTACGGCACAGAGACCGACACCGCGGACTCCGACCACCCGGACGAGACCGGGTGGGTGCGGATGCTGAACGTGTACTTCAAGCAGCCGCTCGACCGTGCGATGGACGCCGCGTCCCAGGAATTCGAGTGGAAGAAACTGTTCAACGACCCGGCGACCAAGCAGCAGTGGGAGCAGCGGGTCGGGCAGCTCGCCGGCCAGTTCATCACCGAAGCCGGCGGCGGGCAGTTCTTCTGCGCACCGAACTTCATCCCTGCGGGCCCGCAGACGGCGGAGGAGATGAAGGCCTCGAAGGCCCCGGAGAAGCCGCAGGACTGCGGGCAGATCGGGATCACCCTTCAAAAGCCCGTACCGCCGCAGGTCCTGGTAGACGCGATGGCCACCGAGCAGGCCGCGAAGCTGCAAAACGCCGCCCAGCAGCAGATCAACACCAAGGTCGACACCGAACTCCAGTCGATGGAGAAGCTCGTCAAGCTCCTCGGCGCACAGGCGTATGTCCTGCGCGAGGCCATCAAGGACGGCCGCGTCCAGGTGGTCATCACCGACGGTGGCGCCGTCAACGTCACGCCGAAGAACTGATCTACCCCTGCTGATCTCCGCCGGGCCCTCGCTGATCGGGCGGGGCCCGGCGCCCCCACATCCACCGGAGCCGACGTGCCCACCTCCACCCCCACCCCAGTCAAGGCGGCGCCCAAGGGCCCGGCCCGCCGCCGCTGCGGCGCACCCGGCTGCACCACCAAGATTCCAGCCGGTCACATCATGTGCGGCCCCGACTGGGCCCTGCTCCCCGCCCTGCTCCGCCGCAATGTCCACTACGCCCACAAAGGCCGCGAGCTGGACCGCGACTCCTACCGCGCCGCGCTCCGCCAGGCCCGCCGAGCCGTACAAGCCGCCAAGAACCGCATCACCACCCCGGAGACCGCCCGTGCCTGAATCGCCCCTTGTCGACCCCTCACCGATCAGGGGCCTCAACATGACCACCCAAGACAACGCCGCCCCCTTGATGTTCGATCCGCAGCCGCACCTGCACATCGGGGACCTGCTCGACCTGGACCACCTCGTCGAGACCCTCCGCCAAGGCCTGATCAGCGAGAAGCGCCACCCCACCGAGCCACTGCGGATCTACAACTACACCGAACAGGCCATCTACCGGCAGGCCTGGACCGCCGTCACCAGGCTGTGCCGTGGCCTGGTCGTCGACGACCACGGGATCATCGTGGCCCGCCCCTACCAGAAGTTCTTCAACCACTTCGAGTCGCACGCCGGCACGCTCGACCTGAGCGCACCGGCCGAGGTCATCGACAAACTCGACGGGTGCTTCCCGCGCGGGACCACGCTCAATCTGTGGGGCGGCGGGACGATCACGATCGAGGAGGTCGTGAACAAACGACTGCCGGTCACGCTGGTCGGGATGGACGAGCAAGGCGACCTCGTCCCCGCCACGGTGACCGATTGGCACAAGAACGGCCGCAAGGATCACTGGCTCGATATCGAGGTAGCTTGCCGGGTCTCCCGTGCGTCCGGCGCCGCTGGCCACGCCAACCGGCTACGCGTCACGGTCAACCACCACGTCATGGTCAACGGCGAGTACCGGCCGGCGTGCGAGATCAAGCCGGGGGACACGGTCATCACGCAGACGTGGCGGCCAAGTGACGAGGTACTTCGGTTGGCCCGCGCGTCGCTCCTCGGCGACGGCTGCCTCATGCCTTCAGCTTCGAAGCCCGGGCAGGCCAGGTATCAGGAGGTGCACAGCGAGAAGCAGGCCGAGTATGTCGAATCGCTGCGCAAATCTCTGGGTGACTGTGGCGCCCGCCGTTCCGACACCCGATCGGGCCACGGAAGTCGCCTGCTCTGGGCGGGCTCGCGCGAGTACGAGGGGCTGGGGGATCTGTGGCGCGAGTGGTACCCAGACGGCGTCAAGCGCGTCCCGGCCGATCTGTCATGGATGGACGATCACGCGGTCGCAAAGTGGCTGATGGACGACGGCCACCGCCAGCAATTCAAGGCGCAAGCCGACCGCATCTCCTTCGCCACGCACTCCTTCCAGGAGGAGGACGTGCGCCGTCTCGGCGAGCGCCTGTGCGAGATGTACGGCATCAGCTACCACCTCATACGAGATCGGGGTTGGTCCCTCGTCATCAACTCCGGACGCCGTCAGCAGATCCGGGCCATGTGGCAGGCCATCGCCCCGCATGTCCATCCGTCGATGCGCTACAAACTCCCCGAGCGGTACCGAGAACTGCCGTACATCGAGCCCACCCCCGGCCACGAGATCGTCGTGCCGAAGGAGGCCCGGGTTGTCACGGTCTCGCCGGTCGAGCCGACTGAGCGGAACTTCCCCAGCGGCCGGACCGGCTATGACATCACAACCACGACGCACAACTACTTGGCGCGCGGTGTGCTCGTCCACAACAGCCTCGGGATTCTCTACCCGACGTCGGACGGCTACGCGGTCGCCACCCGCAGCTCGTTCACCTCCGAGCAGGCCATCCACGCCACCACGGTGCTCCGGGAACGGTACGGCGACTTCGAGCCCCCAGACGGGATGACGGTCCTCGTCGAGATCATTTATCCGGAGAACCGAATCGTCTGCGACTACGGCGGCGCCGACGACCTCTTCCTGCTCGGCGCTGTCGACATCGCCACCGGCACCGTCGTAGGGCCCGACTGGGTGTCGGGCTGGCCAGGGCCGCAGGCATCAGTGTTCAACGTGCGCAGCCTGGCGGACGCGCTCGCGATGCCTCCACGCCCCGGCGCCGAGGGCCTGGTGGTCCGCATGCTCGACACCGGCCACATGGTCAAGATCAAACAGGAGGACTACCTCCATCTGCACGCGGTCCTCGGCCGGCTCACCGCGCGTGCACTGTGGGAGTTCTGCGCGGTCAACGCCTGCAAGGACTTCATCACCACCCCCAAGAGGTGGAACTCCTACCTCGACATGGACCCGGCGACCGGCGCCCGGGTGCTGCAGATAGGCCCCGACTGGCTGCGCACGCTCCTGGAGGACCTCCCCGACGAGTTCCATGCCTGGGTGGTGGCCAAGGTCGACGGCTTCCACCAGGAAGCGGCCAGGCTCACCGCCGAACTCCGCGACCTCGCCGAGCTGGCGCGTTTCGTCTACGGCGACGACCGCAAAGGCATGGTCGCCGAACTGCGCGACCACCCGCACTACGGCGCGCTGTTCCTGCTCTACGCCGGCAAGGACATCACCACCCACGTCTGGAAGGCCCTGTACCCCGGCGTGGAGACCCCATGGGCCCGGCCGGAGGCCGCCGTATGAGCACCTTCATCATCTGCCGCGGCCTGCCCGCCAGCGGGAAGACCACCTGGGCCCGTGCCTGGGTCGCCGACGCCCCCGGCGCACGCGCCCGGGTCAACCGCGACGACATCCGCGCCGCCATCCACAACGGCGCCCACATCGACGGCGTCACCGAACCCCGGGTCAGAGCCGTCCGCGACGCCCAGATCCTCGCCCTGCTCACGGCGGGCAGCGATGTCGTGCTGGATGACACCAATCTGTCCGACGACACCGTGCGACACCTCGCCGACCTCGCCCGCTCGGCAGGCGCAGGCGTCCACCTTCAGGACTTCACCAACGTCCCCCTGCAGGTCTGCATCGACCGCGACGCCGCCCGGGATCCCCGGGTCGGCGAGGACGTCATCCGCGGCATGCACACCCGCTACCTGCATGGCCGGGACCTCCCGCTCCCCATGCCCGAGGGCCTGGTCGCGACCGCGCTGCGCCCTTACGAACCCGAGCCCGATGCGCCACGCGCGGTGCTCGTCGACATCGACGGCACCCTCGCCCTGCGCGACGACCGCGGCCCATACGACTGGGACCGCGTCGGCGAGGACCTCCCCAACCGCGCCGTCATCGCCGTCGTCTGCGCGCTGGCGGCCGCCGGGCACCGGATCCTGTTCGTCTCCAGCCGCCCCGAGGGCTGCCGCGACGCCACCCTTCGGTGGCTCCACCAGCACGTCGCCGTGCGAATCTCGGGCCTGCACCTGCGCAGACCCGGCGATCAGCGCCCCGACTACCAGGTCAAGGCCGACCTGTTCGACGCCCACGTCCGCGACCACTACGACATCGTGTGCGCCCTGGAAGACCGGCGCCGCGTCGTGGCTATGTGGCGGGCGCTCGGCCTCACCGTCCTGCAGGTCGCGGACGGTGACTTCTGATGGCCTCCAGCCCGGTCGACACCATCGCGATCGACTTCGACTGCATCGCCTCCGTCACCAGCGACGGCAACCTCGGCGCACCCGCCCCCGGCGCCCTCGACGGCCTGCGCGCCCTGCAGCAGCGCTACGCGGTGTACATCCTCACCAGCCGCGACCCCGAACAGGCCCGCGAATGGTTCACCGACCTCGGCGCGAACGTCACCCTCGACGAGACCTGCGACACCTGCGAAGGCAGGATCACCCCCACCCCATGCGCGGAATGCGGCGGCCACGGGCTCTGCCACGCCTGGCGCGACCAGCGACGCATCCTCATCACCAACCACAAGCTCCCTGCGGACGCCTACCTCGACGCCCACGCCATCAGGTTCATCAGCTGGACTCAAGCCCTGCGCGACCTCCTGCCCGACCAAGCCCGCGAGGCTCAGCACAACCGCATCGTCGACGCCTGGATTCGGGCGTGGCCTGACCTGGACCCGGCGCACCTCGGGAAGTTCGCCACCCTCGCCCTCGACGCCATCGACGGGCGGGTGTCATGACCGACCTCGACCAGCTCGCCCTCGACCCCACCAACCCGGCCGCCGTCGAGCAGCTGCTCCGCCATGCCCGGGCCCACGCCACCACGATTATCCGCAGCCGCCTCCGCCGGCACCCCTACCTCGTCGAGGACGTCGTCCAGGACACCGTCATCGCGACCTGGACGTGCCTGCCCCGCTGGCGCCCGGACCGCCCGTTCCTCGCCCTGGTCACCCGCATCGCGGTCAACATGAGCGTCAACGCCCTGAGAGCGCTCCGCCCCACCGTCCCCCTGGAATCGGTGGACTTCGGGCTGCTCGCCGACGACGCCCCAGACCTCGCAGACATCGCCGCGGTGAGCGACATGTACGCCCGGGCGCAGGTCGCCATGCAAACCCAGCTGTCCGATGTCGACCACCGACTGCTGCGGCTCCGCTTCCTCCACGCCCTGTCGAGCGTCGAAGCCGCCCACGTCCTAGGCCTCACCCACGGCGCGGCCCGCCTGAGGCAACACCGCGCGCTGAAGAAAGTCGCCGCCCATGTCCACTGAACCCACCCTCGATGACCGGGTATACGCCGCCGTCGAACGCGCCATCGCCGAGAACTACCACGGCACCCCGGTCAACCCCAGCGCGATCGCCACCCTCACCACGCTCGCCACCCGGGCCGCCCTCGACGAGGTCGCCGACGGCCAGGCCCGCAGCGACCTCGGCGGCTACACGGTCGTCGATGTGCCCGGCGTCGGCGAGACCCGGGCACAGGGCCATCCTGACGCTCGCGGCCGCCAGGCCCACAGCGAGATCATCCGGGCCGCGCAGCGCAAGGCCAGCGCCGAGCTCAAGGCCGCCGGGCTCCGCGAGTTCGCCGGCTACCTCGACGCCCACCCGCTGCCCATCCCGGTCCGATCCAGCGTGTACGCCCAGCTCGCACGTGAAAAGGCCGAAGCCCTCGAAGCCGGTGAGGCCCTGTGATCCGCCGACCACGCCTCGACGGCACCACCCGGCACCTCGACGTTCTGCTCCTCGTACTGCTCGCCGGCACCACCGTCGACGTGGCCACCCTCCAGCGCCTCATCCAGGTGAAGCTCCGCCGCATCCGCCGCTGGCTCACCCACCTCCACAACAGCGAGTGGCTCACTACCACCCAGCAACCCCCGGCCCGGCCCGGTGACCCCTCGCGCACGCTGTACCGCCTGACCACCTACGGCCGCGGCGAAGCCCTCACGGTCCTCGGTCTCCAGGCCAGCCCCGACGAGATACCGACCGAGGTCCTCCCGATCCCCGGCGCGCCATGCGGCCCCCGCCGCTGCCCCGAACGCGACCGCGCCACCGAATACCACGACCGCCTGCTCTACCTGCAGGGCCTGAACATGGCCGCCGACTGGCCCCGATCCCGACGCCCCCGCGCAGAAAGCACCCCCCGATGAACCAGACCGATGAACGTCTCCTCACCTCCGGCGAGGTCGCCACGCTGTTCCGCGTCGACCCCAAAACCGTCACGCGCTGGGCCGCCGCCGGCCGCATCACATCTCTTCGCACCCCCGGCGGACACCGCCGGTACCGCGAGAGCAGCGTCCAAGCCCTCCTACGCGGAGAGCCGGAGCCGGGTGCCTGACCGCACCCCCACCGCGCCCCCCAGCCTGGCCGCCCCGAGCGGCCGGGTCTGTCGGCATTTCAACGGCGACAAGGTCTGCGGCGCAACCGGCAACGTCCGCCTCTACATCAACGGCCTCCGGTGCCCAGCCCACACCCCCTCCGCGATCGCCGGGAAACCTGAAGCCACCGGCCAGTACTGCGGGGGACGCCACTACTGCGTCGCCGACAACCCATGCCCAGACGCCCCCAAACCCCTTGAACCTCCGGCGGCCACCTGATGCCCCAGGACGCACTCTTCGGCGCACCCGACCCGATCTCGGCCGACACCGAGTCCGTCGCCGTGCGTCGCACCCGGCGACAGGCCGATCTCCTCGCCGCCGGAATCCACCCGCTGACCCTCGTGCTCACCCGGCCCCTGCGCCTCCACTCCGAGGCCGCGCCCGCCGACGACCGCAAGGCCAACGGGCGCCGGTGCGGCGACTGCCACTGGCGCCAAGTCGACGCCTGGGACTTCCCCAAGTGCACCCTCGCCCCCACCCGGATCAGCCGCGGCGCGGCCACCGACTGCCGCGCCTGGTGGCCAGGGTGCGTCGACCACCGGCCGGCACCTGGG
Organism: Sphaerisporangium aureirubrum; assembly: GCF_042658925.1. NCBI lineage: Bacteria > Bacillati > Actinomycetota > Actinomycetes > Streptosporangiales > Streptosporangiaceae > Sphaerisporangium > Sphaerisporangium aureirubrum. The sequence goes on along the minus strand of NZ_JBHSRF010000007.1, from coordinate 111,790 downwards.
GGGAGAGCATGAACTGGGACCCGCGCGCCGAACTGCTGAAGAAGGCCGACGCCCTCGACCACATGCAGCGCGAACTCCCCGAACGAGGAGCATCCCTGCTGGCCACGGTGGCTAGCCACCTCCGCGCGGCCGCCGACATCTACGCCACCGACCCGACACTGATCAACTGCCCCGCCGGCCGCGAACGCGACCTCAACCTCCTGGCCGAGCTCGCACGCCAGATCGCTGCGCTCGTCCGCACCGCAGCCACTGGCCGCAGCCCAGAACGCTGGCCGATCGAAAACCGCTGGGCCGAAGCCGAGGCCGCCGCCGCGCGGCTCCCCGTGATCCTCGAACGCGCCCGCGCCGCGGCCCGCCCCGACCACGCCACCCCCGAAGGCTCCCACGCGATCTCCCTGCTGCGCCTCAACGCCGCCACGGGCCGCATCCACCGCCTCGCCGACGACCTGCGCGCCGCGCTCGGCGCCGCCCTGGCCCTCCCGCACCCCACCCCCGAGGCCATCGAACTCGCCGAGCTCGCCGACCGCATCACCACCCACATCACCGCCCTGCAGGACCGCTGCACGCAGAGCGAGGCCCCCGCGTGAACAACCCCGTCGACGACGCCATCTTCACCCGTACCCTCGTTCGGGCCCTCCGCGGGCACGTCGACGACTTCGCTGCCTCCATGGCCGGGCCCCGCCCCGCCCACGGCCGCCTCGACGAAGTCCGCCCGGCCGCAACCGCGTGGGTCTACTACTCGGTGCTGGTCGCCTGGGCCGAGGACCACCAACTGCTGACCATCCCATGGCTCCGCAACATCACCCCCGAACTCCGCCACCAAGTCCTCGACCGCGACGACGGCCCCCGCGGATGGCTCGCCGCCGCCATCAACTCCCTCGCCGCCCACCCCGCCACACGCTGCCTCCTCGACCCCCGCTACAGCGCCCTGTACGACCACACCCCAACCGACGCCGCCTGCCGCGACCTCATCGAATGGTGGGGCGGCGACGCCCCGTCCCTGGAATATGACACCGACCAGGGCCCACGGTCCATCACCGGCTGGCTCCCTGGCGACATCCTGCAGTACCTCCGCGACACCCGGCCCGGCGGCGGAGGCGGCGGCAACGCCCAGACACCCTGGTGGGTCGCCGACGGCATCCTCGACCTCACCCTCGTGCGCGCCGCCGGCACCTTCCGCGGCGAGCTACTACGCACCATCGACCCGGCCTGCGGCACCGGCCACTTCCTCACCCGCACCATCGACTACCTCTGGGAGTGGTACACCACCGGGACGCTCCAGCCGCGGCAGATGAAGACCACCGGCGCCACCGGCGGCCCCACCTTCACACCCCGCGAAGCCACCCGCCGCATCATCGCCGGTGTCGACGGCTGCGAACTCGACCCCCTCACCGCCGCCGTCGCCCGCCTCCGCACCGTCATCACCATCGGCGACCTCATGCACCGCGCCGGACTCCTGCCCGTCCTACGCCTCGACCGGATCCCGCCGTTCCACCCGCGGATCGCCGTCGGCGACTCCCTCCTGGCCGGCGTCCTCAGCAAGGACGAGTACGCCAGGCTCCACCCCCGGCTCGCCGCGATCGCCAACCTCGGGTACGACGACCAGCCCGCGGCCGCGGACCCACCGCCCCTCGTCATCACCGCGTCCCAGCAACTCGACCTGTTCGGGGCCGCGTCATGAAGACCCGTCTCGCGGCCGCCGGCCGCCTCACCCTCTGGTTCGAACCCCGCGACTGGTGGGTCGGCGGCTACAGCGCCGATGACGCCATCTACATCTGCATCGTGCCGTTCCTCGCCCTCCGCTGGGCCCGAAAGGGGGAGTGGTGATGACGCTGCTGCAGCCTCTACCGCATCAGCTCGCCGCGCTGGAAGCGCTGGACAAGACCTGGACGACCCACGATCGCGCGCAGCTGGTCATGGCATGTGGCACTGGGAAGACCCTCACCTGCCGATGGCATGCCACGCGAACCGGAGCAGCCTGCACCCTCGTGCTGCTCCCCTCGCTGCTGCTTGTGGCCCAGACACTGCAGGAATGGCGCCGCACCGGCCCGCCCTTCCAAGCCATCGTGGTGTGCTCCGATCCCGCCACCGCCACTGGCAAGGCCGAACGCGGCGAGGAGGAAACCCGGGGCGAGGACCTGGCGGCGTTCTGGGCCCGTTCCCGCGCCGAGGTGACCACCTCCCCCGCCCGAGTCGCCCGGTTCCTCACAGACCGGCACCCAGACCGGCCGCAGGTGGTGTTCTCCACCTACCACTCCAGCCCAGTGGTCGAACGGGCCCAGCAGCTGGCCGGCGCCGACCCGTTCGACCTGATGATCGGCGACGAGGCACACCGTCTCGCGGGTCTGCCCGCCGCCGCGTTCCAGGTCCCAACCAACGGGCAACGCATCCGCGCTCGCCGCCGGCTGTTCACCACGGCGACACCGCAAATCGTGACCGGCGCCGACGACGTCCTGTCGATGGACGACGAGGCGGTGTTCGGCCCCGTTGCCCACACCTTCACCTTCGGCGAAGCGATCGACGCCCGTCTGCTCTGCGACTACCGAGTCGTCGTCGTAGGGCACCGGCCCGGGACCGGCCGAGTCGGTGAGACCTTGCCCGCGGTTCTGGTGAACGCGCTGAACCAGTTCGGCATCCGCCGCCTGATCACCTTCCACGGCCGCGTCGCTAAGGCAAAAGCTTTCGCCGACCTCATGGACGGGGCCCAGCTCGCCGACGGGCGACGCCTCGCAGCCCGCCACGTCTCCGGCTACATGGCCGCCGACGACCGCCGACACGCACTGACCTGGCTCGGCCAAGACACCCCGCAGCCACGGCTGCTGACCAACGCCCGCTGTCTCGCCGAGGGAGTGAACGTGCCGGCCGTCGATGGCATCATCTTCGCCGACCCGCACGACTCCCCGATCGCCATCACCCAGGCGATCGGCAGGGTGCTGCGCACGGCCCCAGGCAAGACCATGGGCACCATCATCCTGCCGGTCGCCGTCGACCCCGATGACGACGACGACAGCGCACTCGCCAGCTCTGGATTCGCCCACGTCTGGGCCGTGCTGCGGGCACTACGCGCCCACGACCAACGATTCGTCCGCGAGCTCGACACCGCTGCCCGGGAGATCACCCCCCGCGGGCCGAGCGCCCCGCTGGACCGGATCCACTTCCTGATGCCCGAAGGGATCGACTCTGCCGCGCTGCGGGTTCGCCTGGTCCGCGACTCCGGGCTCGCCTGGGAGCGCTACTTCGCGCTGCTGCAGGACTTCGCGGCCGCTACCGGCGGGGCCCGCTACGTCTCCGCCGACCTGGTCTGGAAGGGCGAACGCCTCGGCAAATGGGCTTACCAGCAACGTATCGCTCACAGCAAGGGCGTGCTGGACCCCGACCGAGGCCGTCGGCTGGAAGCCGTCCCCGGCTGGGCCTGGGACTACTCCTCAGCCCACTGGAACCGCGCCTTCACAGCCCTCTCCGAGCTGGCCGCAGCCCGCGGCGGCTTGAACCAACCGGCCGACGCCCCCTCGATCTACGCTGGCGCCTGGGCCGCTCCGAACAAGCCCCTGGGCATCTGGGTCGCCACCCAATGCCAGCTCTACCGCGACGGCACACTCGACCCGAGACTGGCCACACGGCTCGAGGCCCTGCCCGGGTGGAGCTGGGACCGCGGGCTGCCCGCGGGCGACGTCGCGCTGATCCAGGCGCTAAGACAGTTCTGCGAGTTCGAAAAGCACGCAGACGTCCCCGAAGACCACCGCGAGGACGACCTGCCGCTCGGCCGGTGGGTCCTTTCGGTACTACGCCGCAACATCACCGGCCACCTGCATCCAGCCCTGCCCGACGAGATCGCCGCCGCGACACCTCGGGGCCGCAAAGGCGCGCCGGTGTTCCAGTGGCGGATCGCCGAGACCCGCTGGCGCCTGGCGTTCTCCGCGCTGCGCCGATACACCGACAGGGAAGGGCACGCCGCACCTCCTGGCTCCCACGAGGAAGCCCTGCCCGACATCGTCATCAAGCTCGGCCAGTGGGTGGCCAGGCAACGCTACCTGCACCGCAGGCAGCAGCTGACCCCAGAACACGTGCGCCGCTTGAAGGCCCTGCCCGGCTGGACATGGACGGGCACGGGCGTGAAAAAAGACTTCGGCGAACCCCTCGACCTGGGTGGCCACCCGCACGGCACAGCGAAAGGCATCGTCGCCGGATGCCCGTGCGCCGAGTGCCTCCAGGCGCGCCGCGCCGCCGATCGCGAACGCCTGGCCGAGCGGCGCCGCATCACCGACCCGGTGCCCTCCGGAGCGGCCCGCCTGCACCTGGAAGCGCTACACCGGGCAGGCGTCAAGAGCACGTGGATCGCCGTCGCGTCGGGGGTGCCGGTCGGCGTCATCAAGCAAATCGCCGGCGGCCAGGCGACCATCGCCCGGCCGCACGAGACCGCACTCCTGGCCACCACCGCAGACGCCTGCACCCGCAATCTCAAGATGGGGAGCCGTGGCCGGCTCATCCACGCCGACAACGAGACCATCGACGCCGGCCCCACCTGGGAGATCATCAACCGCCTGATCGCGCGCGGATTCGGCGTCGGCTGGATAGGCCGAGAACTCGGCTACGCGAACCAATTCCAGTTCGACAAGGACATGATCACGCGCCGGAACGCCAGAGCGATCGCTGGCCTCGCCGAACGCGTCGGCGACCTCACCGCGCCCGACCAGCGGCCCGTGCCACCTCTCGCGGAACTCCTCACGTCCTTGCGGAAGGCAGGCCGATGACGATGACGACCGGACCGACCTACCGCCAGGTGGACCACTGGATTCGCCAGGGTTGGCTGCAGCCCCACACCCGCGGCGGCAGCGGCCACCCCCGGGTATGGCCCCTCACCGAGGCACGCATCCGCGACCTCATGGGCCGCCTCGTCACCGCCGGCCTCACCCCGGCGGCCGCCGCCGACGCCGCACGCCTCCACATCACCCTCGGCGGTCCCGTGCGGCTGGCCGGCGGCCTGGTCCTCCACATCGACACCAAGGAGGACCGATGATCAGCACCGCCACCTTGGCCATGCCGACTGTACAGAACGCCCTTGGATTCTGGACTATCCCGCTGACCTGCAACGATTCTTGCCAATACGGCAGGCCCTTCGAATCGGGACGTCTCCCTGCAGCGCATCAGCACAGGTCAGACGACCATAGAACATCCAAGGGGATACACGATTATCGCCTGACCTGCGCAAACGCCGGTCATCGGTGTGACACAGCACCGACGCGCGCCTTGACGTTCCGCCGCATTGTAGGGAAATCACGGAAAGCCGTGACGACCAGCGGAAATCCGCTGCCCACATCCCTCCGGCCGCACCCGAACACGCCCACCGCCGAGCAACGTTGCAGGTCAGCGCTTTCCCCCATTTTCCCTACAAATCACGGAAACACCATGGTCAGGGGGAAGAGTGTGGGTCTCCTACTGCTCAACGTGCCCGCGGCCGGCCACCCTCATCATCTCCGGCCGCGTCCCGCGCAAGACCTACTACGCCGCCCTCACCTGCAACCACTGTGCCAACCGGCACCGGCAGCACGCGTACGAAACCGGCGGGCCGATCGTCGAGGAGCCGCTCAGGGACACAGCGCAGCCTGGGCTGTTCTGACCTGGCCGGCATCACGACTTGCCGGCGGCCTCTTGCTCGGCGGCCTTCTTCGCAGCAGCCTTCTTCGCGTCTTCGTCTCGCCGGAGGCGCGCACGGCGGATCCACTCGCGGTCGAACCCGATCTCGCGGGCGACCTCGCCCACCGGTTCCTTGTCGGTTTCCACGGCGGTGAGCACTTCGGCCGCCAGCTCGGCGCGGGCCTTCTCCTCAGCCTCCATCGCCGCGCGGTAGATGCGGCCGAGCCGTCGCAGCCGTCTCCGGCGCTCGTCGTCCATGGCCTCATCGTGGCACACAGCATGTGGCAATACCTGCTGGCCAACGTCCATGTCTCCCAGTGTGCCACACCCTATTGCAACATGTCATGCCTCGCACTGCGCCACAGGGTGTGGCATGCTCTGGGGCACGTGGCACACGAGAAAGGGGAGGCTATGGCCCGTCTATCAGGTATGCCCGAAAACGCTGGCGACGATGAAGGAGACCTCAGCCCCTACGAGGCAACGCTCGACCACATCGCGATGCTGATCCGAAGAATCGACCGGATCATCACCACCCAGATCGAGGCCGAGGAACAGCTGCTGCATCGCGCGGGCACCGACTACCGGGCTGGCCGGCTTACCGTCGAAAGCCTCAGTGCGCTCTATCAGCGGTACCGCGGCATCGTGTGGCGCGAGCACCCGGGCGGACCCGGCTACTACTACCGGCCGCCCTTCACGTGGGTGTGGACCTGCCAGATCGGGCTACATCCCACAGGCCTCGCCAAGCTGGTCAGGCGATCCCAGGGCAACCCCTGCTGGAAGCCCAACGGGCCGAACGGCTCCTGGTGCGGCGAGTACCCGATCCGCAATGGTCACCGGCCGCCGGACGGCCAGAGCGTCGTCTACGTGCTCTTCGACGCCGAGAACGTCCCCTGCTACGTCGGCAGCACCCACAAGATCAAGACCCGCCTGCAGGACCACGCCCGCACCAAGCAGTTCGTCCGCTGGGCCGCGTACCCCTGCGCTGACCGCGAGGCCGCCTACGTGCTCGAGGAGCGGCTTCTCGCCGAGCACAAGCCCTACCTGAATCGGAGGACCACCCGCTGATGCTCACCGCCCCGCACTCCTTACCCCGAAAACAGCGCCGAACCCGACGGGAGTGACCCCCGACCCCCTCCGAACCCCCCGAGAGCGAGAGCGAATGGCACGCGGCGAGATCTATATAGAGCTCGCGGTCAACCACAGCGAGGACCCCAAGGTCCGCGCTCTGTTCCGGTATGGCCGCGACGCCCGCGCCTGCCGGGACTTGTTCGTCCAGATGATCTGCTACGCCAAGCGCAATCTCACCGACGGCTTCGTCCCCGACGAAGAGCTGCCGATCCTGGTCTACCCCGACCCTCCGAAGCACGGAAAACGGGACGCCGATCGGCTTGTCGACGCTCAGCTCCTTCAGCGGGTCGAGGGCGGATACGTCATCCCTGCCTACATCAAGCGGAACAAGTCCAAGGCGCAGGTGATGCAGGCCGTCGAGGACAAGCAGTCGGGTGGCTCCCTGGGGAACCATCGGCGCTGGCATGTGCGTGAGGGGATCTTCAAGGACGGGTGCCGTTTCTGTCGCGCCGCGGCTGCTGAGGGAACCGCGGATTGGGTCACGGATGGATCACGGCCGCCGAAAAACGCATCACGCAAAGGTAACGACGCCAAGGCGGAGTCAACCCCCGGCGCTTCAACGCCGCGCGAAGAGGCCGACGTTGCCTCACCAGACCCTCACGGCGAAACAGACAAATCCCACACCGAAAACGCATCGCCGCAGTTCAACGGGTTTGACGCCGATCGCTCCACCGATCGCCCCACTGATCGGGGTGCGAATCGGTCTGCGAGTCGGGAGCGATCGCCAGAGACAGAGACAGAGACAGAGACACCTCCCCCTACCCCCCGACGCGATCGACCGGAACCGCCCGGCAACGGCACCGCCCACGAGGAGGAGGGGGAGGACGATCACCCCCACGACCACCGGGACTGCGTCACCGCACTCGTAGCCGAGGTCCGCGCCATCCGACCGGAGTGGTCCAGCAAATCGATCGCCCGCGCCCTGACCGCCCCAGCCGTCGCCGAACGCCCATGGCCAGCGATCCGCACCGCGATCCTCGCCGTCGCCAACGACCCCAACACCCAGGCCCCCGGCCGGGTCAAACACGACGGCCCCTGGTGGCACCAGCCCCGCCGAACCCACGCGTCATCCAGCGCCAACAGCCGCCCGGTGACGGAAGTCATCGGCGGCACGCTTCCGCCACTCGGCGAACGCGAGAACCCCGCCAACGCCCGCGGGGCCGCCATCGCCCGCGCCGCCATCACCAAGCCGCCGACGGAGCCCACACCATGACCTCCTCCGCCCAGACGGCCCGCGACGCCGCCGACCGCGACCTGCGCGCGGCTCGGGCCACCCTCGACAGCACCGCATCGGCCTACGACGTCGCCCGGCGCACCCCCGGCGGCCTGCACTACGAGAAGGCCCGCGCCGCCTGGACCCTCGCGCTCCTGGATTGGACCCACACCCTCATTCGGCAATCGGGCCTGGTCGACGCAGTGACCGCCGAGCGGCGGTCCACCGACCGCGACGCCGCCGACGCGCTGCTACTCCCCACCCGGAGGACGCCGTGAAGTGCATCGGCTTCGACGTCACAAGCGGAACCGCCTGCACCCGCACCGCGGCCCGTGCCGTCACCGCGGGATGCCCCCACGAGCACGTCGCCACCCGCGACCTGTGCCTCGCCCACACCGCCGACCTCGCCGAAGGCCGCATGCAATGCGGCAACTGCCTGCAGGCCGACCACTCCTGCACCCTCACCGCGCACGACCCGGCTGCCGTCATCGTCTCGCGCCGCGACCTCGTCAACGAGATCACCGCGCCGCTGGTGCTCACCGACGACGAACGCACGCAGCTGCTGAGCGTGCTGCTCGACGACCCCGACACGTCCCCCACCCGGAGGCCCCGATGAGCTCCGACCCCGACATCACCCAGGCGTTCCGCGACCTCCGCGAAGGCCTGCGCCGCGACCTCCAGCCCTACGTCGCCGAGGTCTCGCTGAACGACCTGGTGCTGCGGATCATCGCCGACCGGATCTCCAAGCCCGGGTGGCGGCCGCCGCTGCGCCGCGACCCCGACGTCATCGCCGACCGCCGCGCCGCCAACGCCCGCCAGGTCCTCGCCGTCGACCCCGAAGGCGGCTCCGCATGAGCCGCCGCGCCGCCGCGGTCGTCGACGGCCAGGACGCCCTGTTCGGCGTTCCCGGCGACGAGCCCGACCCCACCCCGCCGGTGCTGCCCGAACCGCGGACCGTGCAGCGCGCCCCGCGGCCGCGGACTCACCCGTCCCGTCCCCGCCGGTCGAAGGAATCCCAGGCCGAGGACTGCGAACCCGCGTGCCTGATCTGCAAGCACCCCGAAGGCCGGGGCCTGTGCCAGCCCCGGTGCGCCGTGGTGTGCAGCCACACCGCGAACCCCGACGTCGTCGAGGTCTGCATCATCGCCCGGCGCGTCACCGCCCGCCTCGTCATCGGCACCCCAGGGTCGCGCCCCGGGCGTCGCCTCGCCGTCGTCACCTGCCCCTGGTGCGAGCGGGTCCACTGGCACGCCGCCGAGTTCGGGATCCGGTACCGCAGCGGCCGCTGCGGCTGGCCCTACCTCGTCCACCTCCCGCGACCGGCCGACGACCCCACCGTGGCGGCGGCCGCCGAGCACACCGAGGACCACCAGCATGCCGCCGCCCGCGGCGCCGCGGCCGCACGCGCCGCGCTGATCCCCAAGGACACCCCGTGAAGATCTGGTACGACACCGAGTTCCACGAGAACGGTTACACGATCATGCCGATTTCCATCGGCCTGGTCGCCGCTGACGACCGTGAGTACTACGCCATCCACGACCGGATGAACCTGCGGAAGCTGGCCGGCCACCCCTGGGTCATGGCGAACGTCGTCCCGCACCTGCCCCTGCGTGTCGACGGCGACCGCAACCTCCGCTGGGACCTCGACCACCCCGACTACCACGCCGTGAAGCCGCTATCCGTCATCGCCCACGAGGTCCGGGACTTCATCGTGGCGACCCCCGACGTCGAGCTGTGGGCGTGGTACGGCGCGTTCGCTCACGTGATGCTCGCCTGGCTGTACGGCCCCATGAGCGACCTGCCGGACGGCATCCCGATGTGGACCAACGACCTGCGGCAGGAAGCCCACCGCCTCGGTAACCCCCGACTGCCCGCTCAGGGCGACGGTGAGCACAACGCCCTGGCCGACGCCCGGCACAACCGTGTCGTCGGCCAGCACCTCGCCCAGGTCGCCGAAAGGACCACCCGTGCTTAACGACCTGCTCAACGAGCTGCCGTCCGAGGACCGGGACACCCTGGTCGCGTGCGCTGACCTCGTCGGCCGCACCGGCGCCCGCGACTTCGAGATCGGCTACCTCCACGACAACGTCCCCATGGAGCAGGCCGGCTGGTACGCCCACGCCCGGTACCAGGGCACCCGGGTCGGCGTGGAGAACCACCCCGGCCCGGCCGCAGCCGCGCAGGCCCTCGCCGAGCGGGTCCTGACCGGCGCGAAGTGCGGCTGCGGCCGCCTGGTCGCGCTGTCCGACGAAGGTGCCATCGCGTTCAACGGCACCATCGTGGCCGACGGCTCCCGGTGGACGGTCGAGCAGGCGGTCGCCGCCGGGCAGTGCCGGTGGCGCCGCGTGGGCCCGCGGTGGGAGCAGGGCTGTGCCACGGACGGTCAGCGGGGCGGTGCGCCCGCATGATCCGCGATCCCCGGTTCCTGATCTCCCAGCGGCCCTACGCCGTCGACCTCACCAGCCTCCGCTTCACCCTCAGGGAGGCCATGCCCGGTTCCGGCCGGGTCTTCTATGACTGCCGCATCGACGCCGTGTGGTTCCGCCGCCGCAAGGGCACCACCGTCGCCTGCATCGGCACCCTCTGGGACCTGCAGGACGACCGCCCCGCCGACGCCGTGCAGTTCCTCGAGCGCCACGCGGACGGCCGGTACGGCGGCGACTGCGACGGCCGCTGGGACGGCCAGAGGTACTGGGGCGCCCAGGAGCCCGACGTCATCGAGCGGCACCTCGCGCTGCTGCGCCCCATGCTCGACGGCTACCCGGCCATCCCCGACGGCTACGACGGGTGGTGGCGGTTCTGATGCCTGCTCCTCCCGTCACCGACCTGGTCACCGAACACGCCAGCCCCGAGGGGATCCGCGCAGACCTGGCCAAGGCCCGCAGCGAGCGCGCCAGCTGGGACCGCCGGATCACCCGCCTCACCGCGCTGCTCGAGCAGCGCCTCGCCCAGATCGAGGCCGGCACCTGGCCCCCCACTCCCACCGCCGAGGAGCGTCCGTGACCCCCCAACCGCGAAACGACGCCCGGCTCTGGGCGGGCTTCATCAGCATGCTGCGCGCCGCCCACGCCCCCGCCCCAGAGGTCGAGGCCATCGCCCGCCGCCTCGTCGCCGCCGTCCGCGCCGACCGCGACCCCGACCTCCGCACGTGGGCGCCCGGCAAGGACATCCCTACGAGCGTCACGGCCGTGTACGACCTCGACGGCGACATCTGGGAGCGGCCCTCCACCGGCCCGGAGGACCTGCGCCGCTGGCGGATGCGGAACCACGACCCCGAGCAGCACGAGACCGCGGCCGGCGGCGCCCACACGACCACGGCCCTGCTCTCGGAGTACGGCCCCCTCACCGAGCTGACGTCCCAGGCCCAGCCCGCCACCACGAAGGACCGCCCGTGAGCGACGGATACCACCGCGGCCGCACCTTCAGCGGCCACACCATCGAGGACCGGTGCCCCTGCCAGCAGGAGTCCTGCGGCCTCGTCGCCTTCGAGCGAGCCGACCCCGACTGCGACCAGCACGGCCGCAACCACATGCCCCGCAGCATGCGCCAAGGCCACGTCCCAGACGACTGCCCCGGCGGCACCGACCTCGAGACCGTGCTCCGTCTCGCCCAGGAGGCGCTCCGCGGCGCTAGCGGTCGCTGCCCCACGCACGACCTCGCCCCGCCCGAAGCCGGCGAGTGCCGCGACTGCATCCAGGCGCACCGCATCCGCAAGGCGGTCTTCGCCTTCGGTGTCGCCGCCGACCAGTTGAACACCGAGCACCCGACGCCCACGGCGCGAGAGGCCTACCTGTGATCCCCAACCACCACGGAAGCGTCGACGCCACCGGCCACCGCACCGAGAACCGCTGCCCCTGCCCCCAGGAGGCGTGCGGCCTGGTCGACCCGGCCAACGCCGACCCCGACTGCGTCCACCACGGCAGTAACCACCCGCCCCAGGCAACCGCCCACGGGCACCACCGCGACGAGTGCCCCGGTGTGCCCGACCCCGCTGCCGTCCTCGCCGCGGCGCTGCGCAACGTCAAGCTGGGCGACCTCGAAGGCGTGGGCGAGGCGTTCGGCCGGCGGGCCGGGTGGCCCCTCGTCGAGGCGCTGCGCGAGGAGGGGTACCGGCTGGTGCACCGCACCGTCCGCACCGTGAACCTCTACAGCGCCGACCCGCTCACCACCGAAACCGGGGCGGAGCGATCATCCCAGGAGGGCCCCACGCGCGCCCCCAAGGCCCCGCAGGCGCCCGTGGCCCCACCCGCCGGTATCCCAGGATCCCCCGAGGCCGCAGAAACGATCACAGCGCCGCGCAACGATCATCGGGAAATCCCGCTCCGCGTACTCGCCGCCGCGCCCGACTTGAGCGAAGGAAAGCACGCGATCGTGGTCCTCACCCCCGAGGGCGACCGCAACACCGGCATCATCTACGACCACCTCGACGACGCCTACTCCAGGGCTGACCACCTCCGAAACCTCCACGGTGACCAGGCCAGCGTCTGGGTCGTCACCCGCAACGCCGCCGGGCACACGCTGTCCCGCACATCCTCCCGGGGGATCACCACCCTGATCCACAAGGTCCGCAAGCCCACCTTGGACATCAGCGAGCTCGCGGCCGCCGTCTGGGTCGCCCTCGCCGACGCCGGCGCCACCGCCGCCATCGACTCACCCACAGGTGACGGCTACCAGCTCAGTCGCGAGCCCGGCGCCGTCCTGGTCACCCTCGCCCGCGGCACCGCCCTCGCCGACGCCCCCTGGGCCGCGACCCAACGCCAGACCCTTGAACCCTGGGCCGAGACGCTCACCGCCGACGGCTTCGACGTCGAAACCGTCCGCAACCCCGACGCACCCGTCGCACTCCGCATCACCCCACGCGCCGCCGCGCGCACCCCTGAGGCCCCGCAGGAGCCGGAACCCTTGGCCCCGGGTATCCCAGGCACCCCCCAGATCCCAGAAACGATCACAGCGGCGCACGGCGATCACGACCGCGCCAACACGCTGCGCCCCCTCCACCGCCACATCGAAACCGTCCTCGGCATCGCCCCCACCGATAAGCCGACCCCGCCCCCAGCCGACGCCACCCACCTCGTCAAGGTTCGGGCCGCGCTCACCGCCGCCGGGTACAACGCCCACATCCCAGACGGCATATGGCCGATCGACCCCCCACCCGGGGCCGTCCTGGTAATCCCTGGCGAAGGCTCCTCGCTCGTCACCTTCAGCCCCGGCACCTATCGCGACCCGAAGACCCTGCAGAACTGGGCCGCGACCCTCAACGCCGCCGGGTTCGAAACCGAGGTGACCGGCACCCCCGACAGCGGCGTGGCCCTGTGCGTCTGGGCCGAGGACCCCTCCGACGCCAGTAGCACCACCTCGCCCAGCACCTCGGACATCGGCCTCAACGACTTCCACGACGGCGACCACGACCCCGAGGATCCCCCCGAGCTGCTCGACTTCGACGAGGTCCAGGAACTGCTCGACCAGGCCTTCAACGCGAAGCTCGTCGATGACCAGCGTGGGGCCGAGCGGCGCCTGCACGACGCCCTGCCCGAGCTCTTCACCCGCCTGCGCTGGGCCGAGAGAGAGCTCGCCCGCTACCACGCCGCGCCGGCCACCTGCGAGTACGCCATCACCGACGGCGAGCCCCCGACCCCTGACACCCCGCGCGTCACCGAGGAGGAGGCGTACAGCGAACTCCACGGGACCCAGCCTGGGGTCCTGTGGATGCAGGCCCACATGACCCTGCCGTGGGAACAGCTCCCGCGGTACCCGCTCGACGCAGCCACCGAATCATCCGACGACACACACCTCCAGGCCGCCCGCCAACTCCTCACGACCATGCGCGACGCCCCGCCGCACGGCCGCCCGAAGACCTACACCGGCGAACCGCAAGCCACCCCGCCCGTCGTCGAACCACCGAACTGCGACCCGAGAGACCTCCCCTCCTACAAGTGGTCGGCTCAAGACTCCGTCAACACCGACCTGGCGGCCGCCGCCTGGACCGCCCTCGCCCGCGCCGGCTACCGCGCGGTCCTCCGGCACACCCCCGTGGGCACCACCTGGCTCGAAGCTTTCGGCACCGCCGTGATCCACCCCCTCCCCGGCAAGGCCCTCATCGAGTTCGCCCCCGGCACCCCCCACCTGCCCGACGGTCTGCAGGACTGGGTCGCCCCGCTCACCGCCGCAGGCCTCCACGCAGAGTGGGCCAGCGACGTCGACCTCGGCACCGTCATCCGCGTCACCCGGCCCGCCGCGCCACCCACGGCCACCGGCGACGCCGACCAGTACGTCCCACCCCGGGACTACTCCCTCCCAGACGCCGGCGCCGTCATCGAGAGCCTTAAGCGCAACTACGCGATCATCCCCAAGGCCGCCCTTCCCAGCGCCGCCGCGCTCGGCCTCCTCGCTGACTGGCTCGACCGTCACGACACCGAGGCCGACGGCTGCCCTCCTGCCCCAGCGAGACAGGAGGAGCTCCGCCGCTGGGCCACCGCCATCCGAGACTCCCGCAATTCGGCCGACGCGCGTATCGCCGAGCCCGACCACACCTACGTCCTCGGCCTCCTGCACGGCCACCTCGGCGTGACTCCTGACGACGTGCCTGAGATGCTCCGCCCGTTCGCCGCCGGACCCACGACGACACCCTCAACTGCCTCGATCGGCACCAACGTCGAGCTCGGCCACCGAATCCTGGCCGCCGCACCCCCACTGCGGATCGGGCAGCACGCGATCGTCACCCTCGGGCCCACCGGCGACCGCAACACCGGCCACCGATTCGAGAGCATCTCCCACGCCCGGGACGTCGCCGATCACACCCAGAAACGTGAACCCGACGCCAGCGTCTACCTGGTCTCACGGCACGACAGCGGGACAACCGCCGCAGCCCACCGCAGCAACAAGATCACCTTCCACTTGCCCAGCGAGCCGTCCGCGGACGAGCTGCACGTAGCCGCCGCCAAGCTCCGTAGGTTCGCCGCCTCCACCGAGCCCGTCGCGATCTGCAACGACTGCGGCGTCCGCGGCGAACCCGAACCCGAACTCGAAGCCCTGCTCGCCGCCCGCGAACCCCTCGCCGAGTGGCTGAAGTACGCCACCAGGTGGGCCGGCCAGGCCGGCGTAGGCAACCGGTACTCCCTCCGCGTTGCCCGCGCCATCAACGGCACCGGCGGTGAGCACCGATGATCACCATCCACGTCGCCGGCGAACCCCAGATGGGTGGCCTCTACCAACAGTGCGCCCGCTGCGGCCACGTCCTCCAGGACTTCACCGGCAGCCAGCCCATGGTCCCTGAAGGGCAGGACAGCGCCATCCCGTACTGGACTCCCGGCCGACCGGTCGCGGTCGACGGCAACCGCACCTGGCTCGTCGCCGATCGCGACCGCGGGCCCCTCGGCGGCGAGGCCGAGTGCGAGCCCGACAAGGCCGCCATCCCCGGGTGGGAAGGCGCCGCCGGCCCGTTCCCCAGCCAGTACAGGCGGCCGCACGTGTACGCCCGCGACATCCACAGCGGCGCCGGGAACTGCGTCTGCCACCGCCCCCTGGGTGACGCGCGGCACGTCCAGGCCGCGCCCGGTGTGCCGATCCCCGACGACATGCGGCCCTGACAGGGCTGCGGTCCACTGCCTCGCCACCCCCCTGAAACAGCCCTCTTACCGCACCAAGGAGGCCCCCCCGATGGAACAGGACATGCAGGACACGCGACGAGACGCGACACGGCACGGCGTGCCGGAGACCCTTCATCACCTGCTGGTACCTCTTGATCAACTTCGGCACTACCCGGGCAACGCCCGCACCCACGACGACGACATGCTCCGCGACAGCCTCGAGCGCAACGGGCAGTACCGGCCCGTTGTCGTCAACGAGCGCAACGGCGAGATCCTCGCCGGGAACGGCACCGTCGGCGCCGCCCGGGACCTCGGCTGGACGCACATCGCGGTGACGTACGTCGACGTTGACGAGTCCGCGGCCCGGCGCATCGTGCTCATCGACAACCGGGCCAACGACGTCGCCGGGTACAACCTCGACGCCCTCGCTGACCTGCTCAAGCAGGCGCAGCCCGACCTTTCTGGGACCGGGTACGACCAGGCGTACTTCGACCAGCTGATCGCCGCGCTGTACGTGCCCGAGCAGCGGACCGACCCCGACGACGCGCCCCCCAAGCCTGAGCAGCCGTTGTCGGTCGAAGGTGACGTGTGGCTGCTGGGTCCGCACCGGCTGGTGTGCGGGGACTCCACCAAGCCCGAGGTGGTCGAGGCGGTCATGGCCGGCGAGCTGGCGGACTGCATGTGGACCGACCCGCCGTACGGCGTGGAGTACGTGGGGAAGACCAAGGACGCCCTGACGATCAAGAACGACGGGGCGCAGGGGCTGCCTGCGCTGCTCGCCGGTGCGTTCGCCGGCGCGAGCTCGGCGCTGCGGCCGGGGTCGCCGGTGTACGTCGCGCACCCCGACATCTTCCGCGGGGTATTCGAGCAGGCGATGCTCGGCGCGGGGTGGAGGGTCCGGCAGAACCTGATCTGGGACAAGGGCCAGATGGTGCTGGGCCGGGCGGATTACCAGTACCGGCATGAGCCGATCTTGTACGGGTTCACCGCCGGCGGGAAGGGGCGCCTCGGCCGGGGTGGTGACGGCTGGTACGGCGGGAACGCGCAGACCACGGTGTTCGAGGTCCCGAAGCCGCAGCGGTCTGCGGATCATCCGACGATGAAGCCGACGGCGTTGATCGTGCGGCAGATCAACAACTCGTGCAGGCCCGGGGGGCGGCTGTACGAGCCGTTCGGGGGTTCGGGGTCGACGTTGGTGGCGGCGCACCTGACGGGCCGCAGCGCCAACGTCGTGGAGCTCGATCCGGGCTACGTCGACGTGATCGTCCAGCGGTGGGTGGAGCTCACGGGGCAGGACGCGACGCGGCAGGACGGGGTGTCGTGGCGGGAGCTGGTGTCGTGATGGGCCGGTGGCCGGCCGCCCTGGTGGACGAGGACGCGTCCCGGGTGGGGGCGCGTGGGGCGGGGGTGGCGCTATCGGACAGTTCATTGTCTCGATTTATCGACAACGTTAGCGCCAGAAGTCGACGTTGTCCACGTCGCGGGACAAGGTTCAGCTCGGTCAATGAACTTCCTGGATATCACGATCGAACCGGCCCTGCGCCTCGGCGGATTCCTCCTGAAACATTGTCGCGATGACTGGACAATATGAAGGTGCCACGGTAACGTTGTCCATAGATAGAGACAACGAAAACGGAAGGGCCGGGACCACTCCATGGACACGATCAAGATGCGGTTCGACATGACCATCGGCCACGGCGAATTCCGCAAAACCGAGATCGTCGACACCGGCATCCCAACCCCCAAATGGGACGCCATGACCGAGGCCGAACAGGAGCGCACCGCCGACGCCGAGTACGGCGCCTGGCGCGACAACGTCATCACCAGCACCTGGGAACTCGCCTAACCGCACCCACCGACCACAACTCAACAGCGGACAGCCCACACCGACACGGAGCCTCCCGGACCGGCACACCGCCGGAGCCACCGAGAGAACCACCCCCACCCACGGAGGCTCCCCATGTCGATCACCTTCTTCACCACCCACCCCCAGGGCCCCCAGGTCAACATGGCCAACGGCAACGCCGCCGCCGTGCTCGACCTCCTCGGCTACCCCGGCGAGGAAAACCTGTACGGCGAGAGTGCGGCCGAGGACTTCCTCGGCCGGGTCCTCACCGCCCAGGCGCTCCTCGCCACCGCCACGGAGGACGACACCCCCGACGTCACCGACGGCCGATGGACCTCGTGCGGACGCGCCCCCGGCTACCTCGCCGGACGGCTCGCCGAACTCCACGAGCTCACCACCTGGGCCCACCACCACCAATCACCGGTGCTCTGGGGGTAACCCCCGCCCGGCCGGGCGGCCCGCCCACCAGCGGGCCGCCCCCACCCGCCCAGCCCACCCCACCGCCTCGCCGCAGGAGGAGGACCACATGCTCACCACCGTCACCTTCGACGCCGTCCACATCGCCACGTTCACCCTCCTCCGCGGACTCCACGCGCTCTACAACTTCAACGCCGCAGGCAAGATCCACGCCCAGCCCGCCTACCTCGGCCAGCCCGGCCTGCACGCGGTCACCATCACCCTCGGCACCCCGCCCCTCGACCACAGCGGCTACCACCTCACCGGCCTCCAGGTCGGCACCCACGTGCTCACCGGCGTCGTGATGTGCACCGGCCCCGCCCTGACCCCCGGCCAGCACCCCCACTACGCCGACCGCTGCCCCCTCACCGGCCTCCCCGACGACACCCGCACCCCGGCCGCCGTCCTGCTCGCCCACATCGCCCAGCACTTCCACAGCGTCGTCGCCCCCCACTGACCACCCGGCGGCCCACCGAAAGGGGACAAGCCCATGAACATTCCCAGCACCGAGTACATGCTCACGCCCGCCGCGCAGGCGGCATGGCAGGACACCTGCGCGGTCGGTGACCAGGTCTGGTGGGCCGACGCCGACGACTACGGTCCCGGCGTGATCGCGGAACTGGACCACGATCCGCAGGACGACCACACCCTGGTCCGGCTCCTGGCCTGGGACCACGAGGCGGGCGCCCCGGCCGAGGTCCACGTCAACCTCGTCGGCCTGCACCCCATCGCCGCCCACCACGGCGTCGACGCCGAAACGCAGACCCACCTCGACGACATGCAGGCGACGATCCGCGCCGCCGCCTCCACCAACTGACCACCGGCGGCCCGCCCCGCGCGGGCCGCCACCCCAGCCCCATCCTCGAAGGACACCCATGACCACCCCGGCCACCCCGCCGATCATCGACATCCACCCGGCTCCCACCGACGTCGTTGTCGTGCACCTGCCCGAAGGGGCCACCGCGCGCGTCCACCACCCCATCAAGCCGTACGTCTACCCCACCCAGGCCCCGCCCCCCGGCCCGCTGTTCCTCGTGATCCCCGGAGACCACGACGCTCTCGACTGGGGGGTGTCTCACAGCGTCTACACGTCCGCTGCCGCGATCACCGCCCCCGATTCCTACACCGGCCCACGCGGCTGCCGCGAGCAGTGGGCCCTGGCTATCGCGCAGCTTCCCCTCGGCGGCGCGGTCTTGATCCACCACGAAGAGCACGTGCCTTTCGTCGAGTGGATCCGGTGGGTTGTCACCGGCCACGACGTCGTGCCGCCCGCCGAGGCGCCGAAGCCCGTCGCCCCGCCCGAGACGCTGTTCGCCGACTACGCCACCGGGCTGCTGGCCCTCCACACCACCTGGGACAACTTCCACGAACTCCGCACCCTGACCTGGGACGGCACCGGCATCGGCACCAACGTCCTTCACGCCATCCACCCCAGTGTCCCGCCCGAGTTCTACCCCGACTACATCCGCCGGGTCGCGGACAAGGAGATCAGCGAGCAGCTGGCCTCCGGCCAGCAGACCCTCTACGGCTTCTCCCTGCAGTACGAGGGGTACATGGCGACGCCGTTCGCGGACCTCGCACCCGACGAGCAGGAGCGTCTCGCTGAGGACTTCCGCAACCACACCGTCCGCCACCGATCCGACGCCATCGAGGTCGCCCTGATCTACCTGGTGGACATCCACGACCGGGTGTGGATCGCGGTCAAGCAACGCAAGAGCGGCCTCACCGAGTACCGCCACTACACCGACCCGGCCACCAAACTCCACCCGTTCATCGGCGCGATGCGCAGGGCGGCCCTCGACGTCGCCCAGCAGATCCACGGCCACCGCACCAACATCAACCTCCCGTTCTGACTCCAACCGGCGGCCTACCCGGTGCAGGCCGCCGGTCGCCACCTACCAGCCACACCGCCTCCTCGCCCTCGCTCCAAGAAGGACCCCCATGATCACCCCGCCCCCGCCCCCGGCCCTCCCCCTGGTCGGCATCGTCGTCGTATTCGAATGGGCCCTCGAACTCTGGCCCGACCACAACGAAGCGACCGTGCTCATTGGCCGAGACCTCCCCCAGGCGCGCCTCCTGGCCGCCGCGCACCTGCACCGCATCAGCATCGACGCGCACGCCCTCTCCGCGACCTACGCCCGGTTCCTCCGCGAGCACCCCTACGACCCGGGCACGGCGACCGCCGACCAGGCCGCCGAGTGGATCGACGCGTACCAAGAGCCCTCTGGCCCCGGCGAGCCCCGGGTCAGCTTCCACCGGCTCAGCGCGCCAACCCTCCTCGGCGACGCCGACGAGCCGATCACCTACACCGAGTACGCCTTCCACGGCACCGCCCTCCGCGACGACACGCCCACGCTGGTCACCGAGGTCGCGGCAGGTTGCGAGACCGACCGCGAAAAGACGCAGAACGTCGTGAACGGCGTCCGTGACCGCCAGCCCGAACTCGGCGTGCCCGTCGACGCCCAGCTGTACTCGCGCACCTGGCACACCACCGGATGGGGCCCCGCGCCCGACCCCACCGATCCACAGCCCGAAGACCAGCCCCACGCGACGCCCGACCGTACCGACGTCGGCGGCTGACCGCCCGTTCTCCGCCCCGGCCCCCGGGGGCGCGGCCCGCACCGGCCCGCCCCCGTGGCCGCCCCACCGATCCCCCGTTGAAAGGGCCCCCGCACGTTGAGCACCATCCCCATCCCCGCCCACGTCGCCGACGCCCCGGACGACGCGTTCCAAGCCGAAGTGCAGGCCATCATCGACGCCGAGACGCATCGCGAGCGCGCCACCCGACTGCACTGGTCCGCCGCGCAGGCCTCCGCCATGCAGTGGGCCGCCACCGGCGACCTGCGTCAGGACGCGCGCGGCTACTACCGCACCGGCGTCAACGGCGGCCGCGGCCGCGCGGTCGCCCGGGCCCGCGTCGCGACGCTGATCCGCGCCGGCCTGCTCACCGAGGACCTCAACCCCACCGCCGACGGCCGCGCCGCACTCACCGCCTGGAACGCCGCCGGCGCCACCCCCGTGGCCGTCGAGTTCACCGAACTCCCGCCGCTGCACCGCGGCGAGGAAGCCACCCGCCGGTACAAGGTGTGGCACGAGCGCTCCGGCCAATGGGCGGCCGACTCCCACGCCCGCCTGGAAGCCGCACTCGCCCTCGTCGAGGACACCGACACCGAGCGGCCGCGCCACGCCGACCGCCCCTACGCCAGCGTGTACGACGCCATCCACGCCGAGGACGACTGGACCGGGTACGCCGAGAACATCGGCAACGTCGAGACCATCACCGGCCGCGACCTGGACGACGAGCACGCGGTGCTCACCGAGGCGGCCGAGGTCGTCGACACCGCGGCGGCCGGGATGGTCGTGGTGGTGCCGTGCGGCGGCCGCAAGGTCGCGACGGACGTGCCCGTGCCCGCGGGGGAGCTGTACACCGGGTCCTACCACCGGGCGGCGCGGCGCGCGGCTGCGGTCCTCGCCGGGCCCCGGGGGCGAGTGCTGATCCTGTCGGCCCTGCACGGCCTCGTCGCCCCGGACGAGCCGCTCATGCCGTACGAACTGCGGGCCGGCCAGCCCGGCACCGTGACCGGCGAGACGCTGCGCACCCAGGCGGCCGAGCTCGGCGCCACCAACGCCACGGTGATCGTGCTCGGCGGCCGCGCGTACGTCGACCTCGCCCGTCAGGTGTGGCCACACGCGGCCGCGCCCCTGCAGGGCACCCGCGGCATCGGCGAGCAGCTCGCGCGCCTCGCCGCGATCTACAACCCCGTCCCGCCCGCGCATGGCCCTGGCCAGGTCGCCGCCCGCCGGGCCGACCGTGACGCCCGCCGCCGAGCCAGGTACGTCACCACCGGCCCCCTGCACCTCGCCGGCGGCCGCGCCCAGACCCGCATCACCTTCCCCGCGGCCACGAGCAAGAGCAGCGCCCGCCTCGCCGCCGCCGCCCAGTTCGCCGTGCCCTACGGCGTGGCTGTCGAGGAACACCAGGGCGAACTCACCGCCCACGGCGCCGCCGAGCAGGTCGCCCGGTACATCTCCGCGGCCCGCAGTGAGGCCCGTGAGGCCGGTTGGGACGTGCCACTGATCCGCGGCAAGGGCTCGCGCTCGGACGTCGACTACTGCCCCGAGCACGCCGGAGGTCCCCGATGACCAAGCCCTACGTATACGAGGACGCCTGGCTCCACGAGCTCACCATCACGCCCACCGAAGGAGAAGTGCCCGTCGTATCCATCCGGACGGACGGCCTCTGCGTGGAGCTGCCTCCCGAGGAGCTCCCCGCCGTGGTAGCCGCGCTGTACCTGGCCACCGGACAGGACGTACCGCTGATCCTGCCCCGGCCGGGCATCCGGGTAGAGGAGGCCGCCCACGAGTGGGTCAAGGGCGGCCGGATCACCGCGCCGTGCCACGACGCCACGTACATGACTTCGGCGCAGGCTCGTGCCCGCGCCGCGGCGTACGCAGTGGTCGCTGAGCTTGCCGACACGCTGGAAGTCGACGCGCTCGCCGAACTGCTCGGCGGTATCCCCCAAGGCCCCGACCACGTCGAGCGTGTCGCCCAGGCGCTCGTCCGCGCCGGGTGGCGCCGAGAGGCGGCCCCCGATGCGTAGCACTGCCCCCCTGCGTCGTCTCCGCGGCTGGTTCCGGTCCCGCGCTCAGCTGCTTTGCGACCTGAACGGCTCCCTGTCCCGGATCGAAATTCTCCAGCGCCGCCTGACGGTAGCCAACGACGACCTCGCCCTCCTGGAGGAGAAACTCGCGTCCCGGGGGAGCAGCCACGCCGAGCCCGCCAAGGTCGTCGAGAAGGTCATCGAGGTCGTCTTCGCCGCGTCCGACCCGGTGTGGGGGCCGGCTGCTTCGCGGGATGACGTCCTGCGCGAGCGTGCCCGCGCCGACGCCCTCGCCGAGCGCGTGGATCTCCTCCAGCAGGCCAACATGGGGGCCGGCACGCAGCAGGGGATGACGACCCTCCAGGCCCTCGCCGTCAACCACGTACTGGGCCACGTCCTCGGCCTTTCCTTGGTGGCCGGCATCACCGCTGAGACCGCCCGCATGGCGGCCCGCGACCTGGCCTGCGACGCCCACGCGACCCTACGGCGTGGCCTCAGCGGCGAGCTGGTGGCCGAGCAGTGGCCCGGCTCCCGGGGGGCCATGGGGGCCGCGGCCGAGCCGGCAGACGACACCGCACCGATGTACGCCCACGCCGGGATCCCGCTCAACCCCCCGTCGCCGGCGGGCGGCAGCGACCCGCAGGACACCCACCCTGGAATTTCAGCTATGGCCGAGCCGTACGCGTTCGTCGACCCCGAAGGCGACTCCCTGGTGATCAAACCCTCCGGCCGGTACGGCGGCAGCGTCCTCCTCGGCCCGGCCGCGGTGTGCGTCTACGTCCCCCGGGCGGAGTTGCCCTGGGTGGTGGCCGCGCTGTACCGGGCCGCCGGGCAGCGCCCGCCGATCATCCTCGACCGGCCCGCTGACGATCAGGTCCAGCGCTGGGTCAAGGACGGCATGGTGGCGGTGCTCGGCGCTGGGATGCACGTCCAGCCCGACGATGCCCGCGAGCGTGCCGCCCAGATGGCCGCGGCTGCCGACCTCGCCGAGAGGGTGGCCACGGGCGGAGGCGAGGCGCTGTGCTGAGCATCGTCGACGAGCAGACCGGTCTGCGGCACGGCCCCGTGGACCCCGGCACCCAGCTCTGGCACGGCGGCTACCCAGGCCTCAAGCCCGGCGACCTGCTGCTGCCCCCCGACCAGACCGGCATCCTGACCACCGCCCAGATCCTCACCGACCGAGGTGTGGACCCCCACGCCCTCGGTATGGAGCCCGACCGGATGCGCCGGGACCGCGTCTACCTCACCACCGGCCGCGAACTCGCCCGCGCGTACGCCGCCTGCTGGACCATCGAGTCTGACGCCGGTGTCCGCGAGGGCCCGCCGGGTGCGCTGTACCTCGCGCGGCCGATCGGCGAGAGCTGGCCCGACCCCGACATGCCGCCCGGCGTCGGCATCGAATGCGAACGCGCCGAGGTCGTGGCCGTCGTCAAGCCCGCCGTCCGGCTCACGCTGGCCGCGATCGACCGGCGAATGGCCCCGTTCATGCGAGTCGCGCCATGACGACGCTCCATCTGCCCATACTGTCCACCGCCGGACCGTACCGGGCTTACCTGCCCTGGCTGGAAGGCGGTGACCGACGGCTCGTCGCAACCGATGGATCATGGGATCTCGACTCGATCGGCGCCTGGGCGGTCGTCCGCGGTGACGGCCGCGCCCGCTACGGCTGGTACATCGCCGAGCGCACCACCAACCACTGCGCGGAGATCGAGGCGATCCGACGCGCCTTGGGCATGGCCTGTCATGAGCCACGTGATCAACCCCTCCGCCTGGTCACCGACTCGCTATCAGCCGCCGGAATCGTCGCCAAGCTACAGGCGGGTGTTGCTATCGAGGACTTGCCCACTCCCAAGATCCACCTGACGACCCTCGAAGCTCTTGCCGAGCATGTGCGCGACCGGCCGATAGAGATCCACCTCGGACACGCGCCGGCGGTTTCCGCAAAGTACTCACCCGCAGGTCTCGGTGGCATCGCTGACCGGCTGGCGTGGACCGCGCTGCAACTCGCGGTCCACGACATCTTCGTGAACGACCCGGACGTGCAGCGCTGGCTGATCTCGGACGCCATGCAACACCGAAAGCGGCGTGAGCGCCTGCGCAAATCCTGGCTCGCCCGCGGCCCTGGGCGGCACCTCGCTCTCGCCTGACACCGCCTCAGGCGACCAGCACCCCAGACGCATCGACCCACCAGGAGCAC
This sequence comes from Sphaerisporangium aureirubrum, assembly GCF_042658925.1. NCBI lineage: Bacteria > Bacillati > Actinomycetota > Actinomycetes > Streptosporangiales > Streptosporangiaceae > Sphaerisporangium > Sphaerisporangium aureirubrum. The sequence goes on along the minus strand of NZ_JBHSRF010000007.1, from coordinate 87,129 downwards.
GCCACCCATGGTCCGCAACCGCAACCAGCGTTTTATCCCCACCCCCGAGACGATCGAGCGTGAACGCAGGGCGCTCGAACTGCGCCGCGCAGGCGTGACTCTGGAGCTCATCGCCGAGCAGCTCGGCTACGCCAATCGGTCGGTCGCCCATAAAGCCATCAAGCGGGCCCTGATCCGGACCCTGCAGCAGCCGGCCGACGAGCTGCGCGCCCTGGAGGCCGACCGGCTCGATCGGCTGCAGACCGCGTATTGGGCGGCGGCGCTGCGCGGCGACATCAAGGCTGGCGGCGTCGTGCTGCAGATCATGAGGCAACGCGCTGAGCTGATCGGACTGAACCACAGCCATGGGATCGCCGAACGGTTGATGCGGCTGACCGACCAGCAGGCGGCACTGACGCTCGACGCGATCAGCCGCGTGATGGACGGCCTGAACCTCACGCCCGAGCAGCATGCGCTCCTCGGCCACCTCGTACCCGAGGCACTACGGGCGGTCGCGGCGATCGAGGCCGCCGACGAAGGGGTGTACGACGCCGACGTGGTGGAGGACTCCGAAGCCGAGGAGCCCGAGGAGGCGCCGCCCACCAACCCCTGAACCCGCTTCGCCCCCCAACATCTCTGGCCTGGAGAAGGATCATGATCATCCCCGTTCGCGTCCCTGCGACGTTCGAGCCGCACATCATCCGCGACGACTATGCCATCCCCCCGACCATCCGCTGTACGGCCAGGGGTGCCCCGTCTGTGGCGGCCTGATCGGCAACCGAGCCGACGGCACCGTGGTGCCGGTCGCGCTCGTCGCCGTCGGCGTCGACCCCGACGACCGCAAGCCCGCCGGGTGGACCACCGGCGGAGCCGTCGCCGTACACACCGCCTGCGCCCGCGCCCCGAAGCCCGGCCATGCGTGATCCCCGCCAGGCAGTCAACAAGATCCGCGACGCCGCTGACGACGCCGACTTCAGCACCGTGACCTACGAGGGCGACCACCGAGTCGCCCTGGAGCTCGAGCGCGGCGACGTGAAGATCACCGTGGACTTCGTCGTCCGCAACCTCGCCACCAGCTACGCCTGCTTCCACCACGCCGAGATCCACCGCGCCCAAGAGTCCGAGCCCGGCACGACCTGGGCCATGCGCGACCTGCTCACCCTCATCGCCGCCGAGGCCAGACCCCAGCTGAACCGCCTCGCCGATCCACGCCCGTAACCAGGAAGAACCGATGAACGCCCCACTCATGATCGACCGCGAAGGCACGGTCGACCGCGACGACGCCATCCACGTCCAGCCCAGCAGCGACGGCGGATGGCACCTCACCGTGCACATCACCAACGTCGCTGCCGCCCTCCAAGCCGGCAGCACCTGGGACGTTCAGGCCCGGCAGCGCGGCCACACGGTCTACGGCCCGGACTGGACCCGCAGCATGCTCCCCAAGACCCTCGAGCGCCAGCTCACTCTGAGCGAGCACCAGACCAACGTCACCCTCGCCATCCACCTGACCATCAGCGGTGACGGCACCGTCGAACAGACCCGGATCACACGCGACATGCTGCACTACGCCGCCGCCATGTCGTACGACCTCGTTCCCGCCGCCCTGATCGACTCAACCCACCCCCACCACACGATGCTCCGCCACGCGGCAAGCCTGGCCACCACGCTGCTGGAGCGGCGCCGCTCCGCCGGCGCGCTCGCCGTCTACGACCTGATCCGCGGCTGGGCCACCAACGACGACGGCCAACTCGTCAAGCTCGATGCCCTCGAACGGAACAGCGGCTACCTCATCGTCCAGGAGACCATGATCGCTGCCAACGCCGCGCTCGCCACCTGGGCCATCGAGCACGACGTCCCGATCCTGTTCCGCAACCACACCGCCGCGGCCGCCGCACCGGCCGCCTGGGACCTGGCCGAGGACCTCGTCGTGGCACTCGCCGCAGACCCCGGCGTCCTGAAGGCCACCCGCGACCGGCTCGCCCTCATCGTGCGACCCGCCACCTACGAGGCCACCGCGCGCGGCCACTACGCGCTCACCCTCCCCGCCTACACCCACGCCACCTCGCCCCTGCGCCGCTACGCCGACCTGGTCACCCAACGGCAGATCTTCGCCGCCCTCGACGGCCGCACCCCGCCGTACACCGTCGCCGAACTCGACCAGGTCGCCGGCGAACTCAACACCGCGGCCCGCGAACGCCGGGAGCAACGCGGCCAAGCACTGAAGACCCGCGCGCACACCGCTGCCCGCCAGGCCGCGGCCGCCAGCGGCCTCGCCGACCTCACCCCTGCCGAGTTCACGCGCGTCCTCAAGCGCGCGTGCAAGGAGGGCACATACACCGACGCCCTCGCCGCCGAGGCCATCCGCCGCACACACGCCGGCCAGCTCGCGCTGGTCGACCAGCACATGGTGCTGTCGGTCGCCGCCGACCTGCGGTGGGTCGCCGCCCGGCGCACGATCCTCACCCGCGTCGCCGACGAACCACACCTCGCCGTCAGCCTCCTGGCCATGCACTCCCAGCACCACGGCGTCGCCCCCGCGACGTTCACCAGCACGGTCGAAGGCCAGTCCCCGCAGGAGGTCTTCACCGTGCTGGCGACCATGGCCCTGGACAACGGCAGCGCCTGGGGCTCCAGCCGCCGCGCCCCGGTCAAGAAACTCGCCGAGCAACTCGCCGCGGTGAGCCTCCTCGCGGTGCTCGCCGGCGTCGACGACCCCAGCGCCGATGTACTCGCCCCGGCCGTGCCGACGCCCGCCGCGGCCGCCCCGCCCCCGCTGCCCGGGCAGAACCCTGTGAGCGTGCTGAACGAGTACGGGCAGAAGGGGCACGCGTCCGGCGTCCGCTGGGACTTCAAGCGGACCGGCCCCGCCCACGCCTCGAAATTCACCGCCTGGGTCACCGCGACGATCCACGGCCACGGCGAACTGACCGCGTCGGGAGAAGCCGGATCGAAGGCCGGTGCCCGCGAACGCGCGGCCGCCGCGCTGCTCGAACAGATCCACCCCGCCGCCCGGGCTCTGCAGACGGAGGCCGGACGTGGCTGAGACAACCCCAACGCGCAGCACCACCCCGGCCAGGGTGGTGTCCACCCACTCCACCCGCGCAGTGCTCGCCGCGTTCCTCGTCGAGCCCGACCGCGAGCTGTACGGCCTGCAGCTGCTGGCCCACACAGGCCTGCACAGCGGCACCCTCTACCCGATCCTTCGCCGCCTGCACGGCCGCGGCTGGCTCACCTCCCGCCCGGAGGACGTCGACCCGCGGCAGGAAAGCCGCCCACGACGCCGCTACTACCGCCTCACCGCCGCCGGCGCCGACCACGCCCGCACCTACCTCGCCGCCCACCATGCCTACGTCACCCGGGAAGGAACCCGATGAACCCGCCTTCCGAGCCCCCCGCGTCCACGCGCCGGGCACCGGTGAAACTCCTCACCTCGCCGCTCCCGCTGCAGGTGCCCTGCCGCGCGTGCGAGGTCTGCGCCGGCCGGATCGTCGGCGACGCCGAGTGCGTCAACACCGACCCGGCCCGCCACCACGAAGCCGCCCAGGTCGCCATCGCCAACGTCGAACACCTCGCCCAGGCATGGCACGACGACGCCACCCAGCGCGCGGCCGCGGCCACCGACCCCGCCGAGCAGATTGCCTGGCACACCCTCGCGCAGCACTGCGGGAACATCCTCGCCGCGTTCGCAACCCCCGGCACCGCCGCGGCGGCCGAGTGCCCGCACTGTCCCGACGGCCACGCCCGGCCGCTCAGCCGCTCCTGGGGCGTCTACGTCGCCGCCACCCGCGACGGCGACGGCCAGCCCACCACCATCCACGTCGCTCGCTCCGACGGCTCCCACGTCGCCGAATCGGACGCCGCGTGGATCCGCCAGCTCATCGACGGCGACCAGACCTCCGCCTCCCAGATCGTCGGCGAACTCCTCGGACCGCTGAACGCCCAGATCGCCGTCGCCGAGTACGAGCAGGGCGAGGCCCGGCAACAGGCCAACGACGCCCTGGCCGCTCTCGCTCAGGTGAGGCTCGTCCGGCGCCGCATCAACGCCGTGCTCATCGCCCTCGCCGATCGCCTCGACAGGCCCTACCCCGATGATCCTGGCCAGACGCCCTGGACGCGGTTCGTCAAGCCCGCCATGCACGCCCTCACCGCCGCCGTGGACGCTGCGGGCCTGCCGCCTGAGAGCGACGCGGAGGCCGCCGTCGGCCGGGTCCTGGACTGGGCCGAGACCCTGCGCAGCCAGAGCCCGAAGGGCCTAGGCGGGCACCTCCACGCTACCGTGCTCGACCTGGTGTACCCCGGCGGGAACGCGGCCGCGGAGACGAAGCGCCGCGGCGACGCGGAGGCCCAGGCCCTCGCCGACGAGACCGGTCTGCGTAGCCTCACCGTCAAGGGCGGCGCGCTCAACATCAGCCTGGCCCCGCCCCGCGAGCTCGCAGCCCTGTGGGTGCGCTGCGCCCGCGGCATGCTCGGCGACGCACCGAACTACACCGAGACCCGGGTCGACGTCCCCACGGCGTCGATGGAGGTCGGGCAGGCCGGATCGGCGGAACGTTACCTGCTGACCGTGCAGCGGGTCGGGAACGTCACCCCGCACGAGGCGCGCCAGCGCGCCGAGGCCACCGTCGCCCGCGTCCGGGCTGCTCTCGCCAAGCCCGTGATGTGCGGACCCAACGCCGTCCCCTCCGTACCTGTGGCCGCGATCGAGCGCGCCCTGGACGTGCCCGCCGACAGCGAACAGCCCGCGACCACCGCCACCACCGAGGAGGCACCCCGTGGCTGACCTTCCGAGCTGCGAAGAGTTGGACGAGCTGGTGGACACTGACCCGATCCGGCTACGGGACGCGGCGTTCGAGATGCGTCATCGGGCCGAGCAGGCCGAGGCCGAAGTGGCGCGGCTCCGCGCTGGCGAATCCGAGGACCCGCCAACGGAGGGCGTGCGGCTGACACCGGCCGAGTGGATCCGCATGTGGAACGACGCCACCCCCGAACGGCGACTGCACTTGGCGGCCCTCATCGACCAGGCCTCCGCGACTCAGTCGCTCTGCGTCCTTGCCGACCACGAGGGGGCCCTGCGCCAGCTGCGCGACGTTGAGGAGACTCTGGCCCGGGTCCGCCGCCTGGAGGAGTCGTACACCCAGGCGCTCGCGAGGGACATGGATCCGGTAGTCAAGGTGGGCGTCAGCACGTTCCGCGACCACCTGCGCGATGCCCTCGACGGCCCCGCCCTCCTCCGCCAGCCCGCCACCGAGGAGACCGACCGTGGCTGACATCTCCCAGGCCGTGGACGAGTGGAACGCCGCCGTGCCCCTAGGAACCTTGGTCCGCTACTGGACCGGCCGCCGGGAGGGCGAAGGCCAGACCGGCCGCACCCGGACCGAGGCCCGGCTTCTCGGCGGACACACGCCCGTTGTCTGGGTGACCGGCGAGTCGTCGTGCATAGCGCTCACCCACGTCCAGCCCGCCACCGGCGAGCAGGCCGGAGGCGGTGATGCCTGAGCTTCCCCTATGCGACAAGAGGGACCCGCGCGTGCCGGTCGTACTCGACATTCTGCGCAAGTCGCAGTTCATGGGCGGAAACTTCACGCTCGACGCCCGTCGGATCATCGCGGCCCTCGACAAGGCGTTCCCTCCCGCCACCGAGCCTCCCCAGTCGACGGCCGGTGTGACCGGGGCCGAGCTGGGTGCGGCCGAGCACACCAAGGAGTCACGATCATGATCTTCCGATCTCACCAGCGGCCGGGTCCGTTCCGGATCCTCGCTGTGACGTTCACTCTGCTGGGGCTGCTGTTCGCCGGGACGGTCGTCTTATGGGCGGTCGACGTCGGCGCGTACCAGGCGTACGCCGATTCCCCGTTCGGTGTGGTGCTTTTCCTCCTAGCGCTGGCTGTGGGGTATCCCGTGGACCGGTGGCGGGCTCGGCGCCGCATTCGACGGGGGGTCGGGTCCTGATGGGCCGCCTCATCGTCGCCCTAGTGGCTTACGTCGCGCTCGTGTTCGCGTGGCTGGGGTTCGCGTACCTGATGCGCGACACGCCGCTCGTCACCGGCATCCTCGGATGGGGCCTCTTCGCGATGATCGTGATCGGGGCCGGCCTGCTCGATGTGATCACAGCAGAACCCGCCACAGGCCACCAACCCGAAGACGGCGACCAGCGGTGATCCGGCCCTACACACCGGAGGAAGCCGCCGCCGCCCACCGCCTCTGGGCCGCCGGCCGCTGCCCCTGCTGCGGCGCCCACGAGTTCGACAACTGGATCGACGACGGCACCGAGCCCATCGAGATCGCCCCCGGGATCCGCATCTGCGCCTGGTGCGTCCACCGCGAGCACGACGCCGACGACGTCGCCCCGGTCCTCCTGCAAATGATCACGCAAGGCGCCCCCAAGAACCCCGAGGAGCCGCCAATGCCCTGGGTACGGCACACCGAACCCACCGCCATCCACCGATGCCCCACCCCCCGCTCCAGCTCGTACGGCACCCCCACCGGTGAGTACGGCGACCTATGGCGCTGCGACGAATGCCAGACCCTGTGGCGGATCGGCCACGCCTGCGAACTCTGCGAAGTGTACGGGGCCGCCCGGCCCCACCTCGGCGGGCACGCCATGGGCTTCGAATGGAGGCCCGCACGGTGGTGGCAGCGGCTTCGCCACTGGCGGAAGGGACGCCGATGATCCCCCACACCGCATGCGACAACTGCGACGGCATCGACCCCGCCACCTGCCTCAACGCCCCGCCTGCAGAACGGGCCGAGGAGTCCGACGACGAGTTCCGCGCACGCCTCGCAACGGCCCTGTCTCACTCCTTCGGGCCCACCCGGGGCATGGCCGACCACCTCGACGCCGTACTTGCCGTCGTCCGTCCCGAGCTCGACCGGCTCCGCGAAGAGCGCGACCAGGCCATCGCCCACGACCGGCAGCCCTACCCCACCCAATGGGCCTACGACCAGGCCTGCGCCGCGCTCTGGCGGCATCGCGGTCGTGCCGACCGCGCCCAGGCCGTATGCGACCTGCTCTCCGACATCATCGCCGGACTCAACGAGCACGCCGCCCGCATCCTCGGCAAGTTCGAGCGGAGCCTCCGCAACGCACTGGCAGACCCGCCCGCGGCCCACGCCGAGCACGGCCCCTGCGACGGTGACCCCATCGAATGCACGGCCGAGGCCACGCAAGGCCAGGCCGAGGAGGTCGCCCGGCAACAGCTGATCAAGCAGCTCGAGGAGACCCGCCGAGAGCGTGACCTCCTTCGCGGCGCGCTCGTCCGCGTCGTCACCCTCGCGAAGACCATGCGCACCTGGGCCTCCCCGTACGGCATGGCCCTGGACTACTCCGACTACGTGGCCGAAGCGGTCCTCGGCTCTCCCGACCCACACCGCGCCGGCGAGGCCCTCGCCAAGTTCGAAGGCGAACTCGCGGCCGCGCTCCAGGCCGTCGACGACCAGTGGCGCCAGGCCGCTGGCGACTACTCCGACCGGCTCGTCCGCGCCTACCAGCTGCTCGCCGAGATCCTCCGCGAGTTCACACACAAGGGCCACCCCGGATACGCCGCGCTGCAGACCGGCTGGATCGAGGCCGACCGCTTCGACACCTGGCGTGCCACGCACCGGGCGCTTCTCACCAACCCCGCCACCGAGGTCGCGCCCACCGACGGAATGCGCTGTGTTAGTCCCGGCCCCACCTCCGACACCACCGCCACGAAGGACCCCGACCGCCGTGACTGATCTACCCCCGCCGTACGTCTACACCGATCACGGCGGTGACACGCTCACCGCCAGACGCTTCATCCACCGCACCCTCGGGCCCGCCCTCGAGATCCAAACTCCAGGCGATCTCGTTGAGGTCCCCACCCGCGACGTTGAGCAGCTCGTCCGCGACCTCATCAACGTCGCCGGCACCGGGCACCTCATCCTGCCCAGCGCCGAATGGGAAGAAGACCAGACCGGGAGCTACCACAAGGCGACCGATATCCGCGTCGCCGCCCGCCATGAGGCCGTATTCGTCGACGACCACGCCATGTCCTGGGAGGACGCCCTCTCCCTCGCTGCGCACATCGCGCAGGCCGCTCTCACCTCCAAGGCGCTCGCCGACGCGCTCGACCCCGCCGAGGTGGAGCAGATCGCCGGGATCATCGCCACGGCCGAGCCCGACCTGCGCAACTCATACGCCAACGACACCCCCGAGATCATCGCCCGCGCGCTCATCGCCGCAGGTTGCCGCATGCCGGAGCCGCACGATGGATGAGGCCACCCACAAGTGCGCTCGCCGCCGGTGCGCGACGCAGATCCGCATGGGCTTGCTCATGTGCCCGCCGGACTGGGCACTGGTGCCCCAGCACATCCAGCGCGCCGTGTACCGCGCATACCGCGCCCGGCCGCGGGACTGGGCCGCGTACGCCGCCGCCGTCCGCGACGCGCAGAACGCCGTCGACGCGACCGAGTACCCCGCCACGCTCCAACACGCGGCCACGATCCTCCGCGCCCGGGCCCAGGCCGCCGGCGGCGAGCAGTGGGAAGCCCACGATTTCACCGAGGGCACCATCGTCCGCCCCCGCAGCATCTTTCGCCTGCCCCCCAGCATCAGCTCCCAGTTGCATGGCCCTGATCCTTGGCGGTGCGGACCACCCTGCGTCACACCGGAGGACGGCGTCTTCATCGCCACCATGAACCCCCAGCTGGCCGCCCTGTTCGCAGACCTCCTCGAGGAAGCCTCCGCGATCGCCACCGCCAACCTGAAGAACCCGCGCCAGGCCCCACGCGACATCACCAAGGCCCTGGCTGTAGCCCACGAGATCCTCGGAAGCGACCGTGCGTAGACGCACCCTGTACGGCATCAAGTCGACGCGGGCCATGCGCCGCGTTCTGCTGGTCCTTCTCACCGACGCCGCCAACATCGGTGGTCACACGATCATCGAGGCCGTCGGCGTGGGTTCGCGTGCCGCCAACATTTGCCTCGCCCAACTGGTCAGTCGCGCCTGGGTGACCGGCGAGTTCACCGACGGCTCGCCCCCGCAGCGCCGGTTCTACCGGCTCACCCCCGACGGCTGGAGCTACGCCCACCAGCTCCTCGGCCTCACCCCCCCGGAAGGCCGACGTGGCTGACCAGACCCCAGCCCGCGAGCTGCGCGCCGCCGCGGCGCGTCTCCGCCACGAACCCGTCCCTTCGTTCACCATGAACATGCACGAGCCCATGGCCAAGTGGCTCGACGCCGAGGCCTGTCGCTGGCGCCCGGCACCGGCGGCGCTCGTCGTCGCCCGCAGCGTCAACGGCACACGCCAGCCCTGCGGATGCCACACCCCCCGTCCGGGACAATGGCTCCTCCTCGGCCTGGCCGTCGTCGTGCTGATCATCTCCGGGTCGATCGCGGCCTGGGCGCTCCGCGGCGGGCAACTCCCCGCGCTGCTCATCGCCGGAGCGGGAGGCGCGCTCGCCGCCGGCCTCGCCGTCGCTGCCACCGACCGCCCAAGGACCCCGCGACCGGCGCACTCGTCTGGTCTGCAGGCCGACGACGTCGAGGGCTTCGTGGCTGTGATCATCCAGCAGTGCGAGCAGGACGCCCTCGCGCTTCGCGAACCCGCCGCCGCCCTGGGCGCCGCGTGCCACGCGCTCAACGACGCGCAGCGCGACCAGCTACGCGCCGACCACCCAGACCTGCATGCGGCGATGGAACAGCTCGCCACCCACTTCCCGCCGCAGAGGAGCAAGCGTTGACCCAGAACGACAGGTTCGACGAGCCCTTCCCGCGCCCCGCGCCGAACCCCGCCGTAAGCGCCGCCATAGACCAGGTCCTGGAGATCCTCACCGCAGCCGGCCACGACCCCGAAGGCGCAGGGCTCTGCTACCGGGCGGATCACGAACCCCTGCTCCTCAAGATGATTTACAAGATGCCCAGCGACAAAGCCCACGACCACCTCACCCACTACGCCGCCGCCCTCACCGCCGCAGGTCTTGGCGTGGCCACCATCGGGCGCGACGGTCAGATCGAACGGCTCATCGTGGCCGCCGACCAGACGACCGCCGACCAGCACGTACCCAGCGTCATGGCCTACCTGGACGGCCAACCGATCCTCGGGCGGACGACCGCGACCAGCCAACTCCGCCCTGAGGACATCCCCAGGGACCTGATCGACGCCGTCTACCCCGTCGCCCTCGCCCACGGCATCCCCTGGCACGACGACGCCGTGCGGGTCCTCGCCGCCGCGGTACTCACCGAGGCCCGGCAACGCATCGCCGCGGCGATCGAGGTCGAGTGCATCGACCCGGACGACACGCTGTCGGTGAACGGTGCGACCGCGGCCGGGATCGTCCGCAACTGGCCGGAGGCGATCCTGTGATACGCCGCCACCCGGTATCCAAGCTCGCCGCGTTCGCGAAGCTCCTGACGAACCCTGCGATGGAACGCCGCTGCTACTGGCGAATCCTCGCCGGCCGCGACGCCTGGGCGCTCATCCTTCTCACACGCGGCCGCCCCGGTGAGCCACCCGAGCCTCAGCCCAACCGTGCGCCGCGGCTCAGCCCCTCGTGGCTCCGCTCCACCGGCGCCGACCTCACACCCGAGCAGTTGCTCCACGAACGCATCGGCCAGCACCTGTGCGCCGAAGCCCAGCACGCCAGTCAGCTCGGCGTCGAGACCGCCGCGTCGATCGCCACGACGGCGGCCGTGGCCACGCTCGCCGAGCTTGGCATCGACCTCGACCTGCCCCGCGACGCGGGCGCCTTGCCAACCAGCGCGCGTGAGGGGCGCACGATCGCCCACTACAGGCGACAGGGCCGGGAGGACGCCGCTCAGGAGATCGCTGACTTGATCGAAGACCTCGTCGGCGGCCACCCCGACCCTGCGATACCTCGCCCGACAAACGAGCACGGCGAGCCCCTCACCGACGCGCAGTGGGCCGCCCAGCTCGCCCGCGCCGCGTTCCCGAAGGGAGAAGAGAGTGTCTGACCCCACCCCGGCACCCGCGCCCGAGCGGACCTTCCAGTCCCGCGAGATCGAGCGCGCCCCCGAAAGCTTCGTCGGCCTGCACGTCACCATGGCCGGCAAGGGCGGCATCAATTGGGAGCGCACCACCATCACCCGCTACGACCCCAGCACCGACAAGCTGCACCTGGCCGGCGGGGAGGAGGTCACCCGAATCTTCTCGGAGCCGATCCGCGAGCCCATCACCGAGGGCTGGACGTACCCGTGGGAAGTCGCCCGCGGCATCGTCCACCAGGCGCCCACGGAGGCCCCCGCCATCACGGAAGGACAGGACCGGTGACCGTCCCCCATGCCATCCTCGCCTACGGCTACGACCTCGGTGGCGGCGGGGAATGGAAGATCACCCAGAAGGACGAGTACGGCACCCCGGCCGTGCCCTGGTACGACTCAGACCGAGACGACTTCATCGACCAGGCCACCACCGTCCTCCTGGCGGACGCTGGCCTGGCAGACCCCAGCCCCTGGAACCAAGGCGAGGACCTCAAGTACCACCTCGGCGTCAAGTTCGAACGCTACGCCGAGTGGGACAACCCGGTTTACGTGCTCGCCGCACACGTAATCAACCGGGACTGGGAGGACACCGAGCTACTCGACATGCAGGCCCTGACCCAGCAGGTCCGCGACCAGGGCTGGGACGACAAACTTCGCCACGCGGTGGAGACGCTCGGAATCACCCCTGAGCAGACAGGGCCTGGGTGGATCCTGGGGGCTTACCAGTCATGAGCACCGAACCCACCCCGCCGGCCGAGGACATTCCCTTCGAAGCCCGCCTGGCCGGCGTCCGCCCGGGACAGGTTTGGGCCGACGCAGACCCCCGCAACGCCGGCCGCACCGTGCGCATCGACAGCGTCGACTCCCGGCACGCCTTCTACACCGTGCTCACCAACTCCACCAAGGCGCAGGACGACATCGACCGCGGCGGCGGCCACTTCACCGACACCCGCGGCCGCAAGTCCCGGATCCTGCTCCACCGGATGAAGCCGACCTCCCGCGGATTCCGGCTCATCCAGGACGCCCCGGAAGCGCAGCGCGACCTCTTGGCCAAGCTCCGGATCCCGGTCACCACCGCGAACCCCGACGACGCCTACGTGGTCGCGTTCCACGGCGCCGAGCCGGGCGCCTCGCCCACCTGGCCGACCGACGACGAGGCCTACATGATCGCCTCACACCTGGAGTTCCTCCTCACCCAAAGGGACCCATGCTTCATCCCCATCGAACGGGCCCAGCCCCCAGGGCGCCCCTACGACCTGGACCGGGCACGCGGCACCGTCGTGCTGCACAAGTACGGGCCAGACGACTGGGCGTACCGCCGATCCGGGTGGGCCCACGGCCACCTGTACCTCCCGCCCAGCAACCGGCAAACCCCGCAGCTTCTGGTCACCGTGCTCGACCGGACCCTCAAGGACATCGGCGAGCCGTGGCCGGCCTGGCAGGAATGGAAGACGGCCCACCCCGAAGTGTTCGCGGCCCCGGAGGCGCCCGATGCCAGCTGAAGCCAGAGACCAGACGGTCAGCGACGTCATCGCCGCGCAAGTACGACTACGGCGCCGCCGCGCCGACCTCACTCGCGACCAACTCGCCGAGGCCTGCGCCCGCCACGGAGCCCCAGAGCTGACCTTCGGCGCGATCACCAACATCGAGACCGGCCGGCCTGACCCCGAGACCGGCCGCCGCCGTCGCCACGTCACCGTCGACGAGCTCATCGTCCTCGCCCAGGCCCTCAACGTCGCCCCCCTCGACCTCATCTACCCCGGCGACCACCAGGCCGCGGCGTGGTTCACCGGCCTCCGCGGCCAAACAGAGTCCACCGACGTCGACCAGCTCGCTGCGGCGCTCGCATCTGCAGCACGCACCGAGGCAACCGCCCGCGCCCACGACCAATGCAAGCCACCCACGGAGACGCCCGATGTCCAGCAGTAACCGCGTCCCTGGCCACACGCTCGTTGCGGAAGGCGCCGCGTTCCTCCCCGACCCGAATACCGGCGGCACGATGCTCAACCGCACCGGCTGGCACGGCTGCGGCCTCTGCTCCTGCGGCGAAACCTCGGACACCCTGAGCAGCAACAACCAGCGCAAGCGCTGGCACCGCGAGCACAAGGACACGATCAGAGGGAAACTCAGCAGCACCATCCCACCCCTGGCCTACGCGGCGGCCGAGAAAGCAATCCGCGCCGGCGTACGCATCCGACCGGGGGAGCACGCCGCTGCCGAGCTCGCTGCCGGGAAACAGATCATCCTGTCCGGCACGGAGGCCGAATACGCCGCGCGCCTCGGGGTCGGGGCCGCCGCCCCCATCATCGCCGCGCACGCCCTGGACACCGCCACCCGCGAGCACGTCGGCGAAGCCGTCGAACGCCTCGTACGCGAAGCTGCAGCCGACCTCCGGCCGGAACTGGAGGAGAAGAGCGGCAACGTCGCCGCCGAGGTTCTCCAGGCTCACAGCAAGAAGCTGTACAGCCAGTTCCGCGCGGACGTCGCCGCCGAGCTGCCCGCCGCGCTCGCCGCCGAGGGCCGCGTCATCGTCGCCGTGCGCGACCTGGAAGCGATCCGCGTCGAGCTCGCACCCGACGGGCGCATCGGCCGGACCCTGCTGTCCGGCAGCCACCCCACTGCGGCGAACGTCGCCCGCCAGGAGCTCCTCGACCTCCTGCGCGCCGCGCTTGCTGGTCTACTCCCGGAAGGATCATGACGTGGAAGCCCTCTTGATCCTCGTGTCCGGCCTCGCAGGCATCGCCCTCGGCGTCCTGATCAGCATGCGCGCCCGGCGCCGCGAGCAGCCACGGAACGCCAAGCGCACCTTCCGGAGGCCGGGGAACGTCGGGCGCGCGATGCGGCTCCCCACGCCGTGGTGGAAGCGGTGGCTCCCGTGACCATCCTCGCCGTGAGCCGGGCGGTCGCCACGTGGATCAACGAACCCACCCCACGAGAGGACCCCCGACGTTGACCCGCAGAAACTCTCCGGTCAGGCGCGTCACCGTGATCGTCGAGCAGAACGGCGACGTGCAGGCGTGGCAGACCGGCTACCTCGAGAACGAAGGCGTGACGGTGAGCTGGGACCTGAAGCTTCCGGAACCACGCTGGCCAGGCTGGCCGGAACTCGTCTCCGAGAAGAACGCCCGCCACCGATTCGCCGTCGAGGTCAACCGAGGCAACGGCAAGATCAAGGAAGCCAAAGGCGCCGAGCAGGTCACACGAACCCTCGCCAAGCTTCTCCGCCGCATCACCGCCGCCACCGAGGAGCGCCGTGCCTGACCAGCCGCCACGGTTCCGACTCATCCCGTACCTTCCGAACCCTGACGCCCTCACCCGCGCCGACCTCGAAAGCCCTGATGCCGTCGAACTCGGCGCCTTCGAAGACCGCACAGACCTCGCACACCCCGACACCCCTGAGTACGTGACCTACTACCAGGACCGCCCCGGCCTTCGCGTCTTCGACATGCTCAACGAACCGATGTCGATGATCATCCGTTGCGACATCGGCCCCTTCGTCGGCACCATCCAACGTGTGAGGGATCAGGTGCTGCGGTTCACCGTCTCCTGGGAGGACACCCGCGAGCGGCACCGAGAGGACTACGGCGACCAGTACACCCGGCACCGGCGCCGCTGCTACGCCTGCAACCCCGCCGGCAACCCCCTGCCGCTCACCATCGACGGCCACGAGTACGCGCGCCGGCGCCGCGCACGAGCGAGGAGACGATGACCACGTCTGCCACTGAACTGCCACCGTTCTCCGGCGACAACCCGACCTGCCCCAAGTGCGGCAACGCGGGAGCCCACACCCGCTACCTAACCGAACGCCAGTACATGCCCTACCCCAGCCGCGCCCGACCCTACATCGAGCACCTCAGACGCGAGTGCACCCGCTGCGGCCACACCTGGCCCGAGGCCACGATCGAGCAACGGCCGCCGACGGCCCCGGAGACCACGGAACTCCGGGGATGACCGGCACCGAGACCCCGGACGTGCAGGCCAACATCCTGCACTTGTGGCGGAAGCTCGAAGCCTCCAAGCGCACCATCGCCTGTTCCCCTGCCTACGCGACCCGTGTGCGCGCGGCCGTCGAAGCGGCCGGAGCGGGACACACCATCCAGGTCATCGCGAGCCGGATCGTGCCCGATGGGCAGGCCTACGTCTTCGCCGGGCAGACCATCGAGCCGGGCCCGCTCCCCGCAGCCCACAGGCCTGAGCGTGGCCCCTCGAAGGACCTCCCCGAGTGGCTCGGCGATAGCCTCGCCGGCTGGTGGATCGACGAGGTCTTCGGCGACCCTCGCGGCGCTTCGGCCACGCCGCCTGCCGATCCGTCGACGCCGAACGTGCGGCATCTCCTCGCCCCGGCCGCCGGCATCCTGACCGAGCTGCACCGACAGCGCGCCCGACCCGCTACGCCCCGGTGCTACACCTGCCACCCGATCCCCGACGCCCTACCCGCGAGGCCCCGATGAGCACCGACAAGACCGCCCTGGGCGACCGGATGAAGGCGTACGAAGCGGTGACCCGGACCGTCCTCCCACGCCGCTCCTACGCCCTGATCCGCGTGGACATCCGCGCAGCACACACCTACCTCCGCGGCGCCGACAAGCCATTCGACACCGACTTCATGGACGCCATGGACACCACAGCACGAGCCCTGTGCGAGGAGATCGCCGGCGCGGTGTTCGCCTACACCCAGTCCGACGAGATCAGCGTCCTGTTCACCGACCTTGAATCCATCCACACACAGCCCTGGTTCGGAGGCGTCGCCGCCAAGATGGTGTCCATCTCCGCCGCCGCGGCGACCGCCGCGTTCAACGCGGCCGAAGGTGGGCGGAACGGCGCCCTGGCGCTGTTCGACTCCCGGGTGTTCACGCTCCCCAACGCGGTCGAGGTGGCCAACTACGTCGTCTGGCGCCAGCGCGACGCCGTCCGCAACTCCATCTCCATGGCCGCCCAAGCACGGTTCACCCCCAGTGAGCTGCACGGCAAACCCGGCAGGGAGATGCAGGAGATGCTCTGGCAGCACCACGGCATCAACTGGAACGACTACCCGGCCGGCGTGAAACGGGGACGTGTCTGTACCCGCAAGACCGGGGAACGCGAAGTGGCCTTCGTTGACCAGCGCACCGCCCACCGGGCCACGATCACGGCGCTGCGGTCGTGGTGGGAGATCGAAGCCGCGCCGCACTTCGCCGCGGACGCGGACGGGTGGCTCGCCCAAACCATCCCACCTCTGCCTTCGCTGGAAGTCCCGGCGCAGGGCCCGCTGTCCGTGATCGACTCCGCCGCCGCGGAGCGACCGTGAGCCGCGTCTACTTCCACTCGCCCAGCGGCGAGGCCGAACTCCTCGGCGCCGAACGCGCCCACGCTGGCGCCCTCGCCTACGACCTGGCAGCCCAGCACATCGTCCCCGTGCTCGACCCTCTGGCCGAACTCACCGCCCCCGGCCGACTCGCCAGCGCCCCCCGCGCCGAGCTCGCCAACCGCTTCGTCCTCTACGCGCGCACCGGCGGCGCCCCGAACCTGCTGACCTGGCGCGGCCGCGACCTCCGCGCGTCCGCGCTGATGCTCAACACCGCCCTCCAAGTGGGCGACGATCATGTCAAGCTCATGGCTCGACTGAACTCGCAGTGCGAAATCCACGCCTACGTCGAGGGCCCGAACCGCGGCTGGCTCGCCAACATCGTCGAACGCGGCCTGGCAGCCGGCGCACTCCGGCGAGGCATGGGCTGGGAAGGCAAACCCGACCACCCCCACGGCAAGGGGCGCGGTGTGATCCCGCTGATGCGCGCCCGCGACGACGAACCCGTGGTCATGTCGTCCTCGTTCTGCGACGGCTTCCCCAACCCCGCAGGCTGGGGCTGGGAGCCGCCCGCGGAGTGGCGGCCGCGGAACTGGACCGCCGAAGAATGGGCCGAGCTCGACGAAGACGACCAGGAGGACTACCGTGCAGGCGCCGTCGACGAGGCCTTCGGAGCCCTCCCCTCCGACGAGCAGTGGCGCATCGCGATGGGCGCGCTCCGCGCCCGTTCGAAGGTCGGCCTTCTGGAGCTGACTCCGGACAGATGGGACGACTTCCGCTTCGGCCACCAGCTGTCGCTGCTGGACCTGCAGGCGACCGACTGGCGGGACCGCGTCGCACGAGCCGTGGACGCGCAGGCCTCCGTCGAGGCGCTCTGGGCGGCCCGCACCGACACCGCGGCCTGGGCGGCACAGCAGTGAGCCCGAACGCGTCCTCAGGGAGCTCGCCATGTCCTACAAGACCGTGGCAAGCTCCTGAACACCGGAGATTCGTGGATGCCGGGTGGTAAGAGCGACGGCGATCCGCCGGTAGGTGGGCCGGTCCCGTACTTCACCAGGCGCCTCGCGGTACGCGCACAGCAGCGCGTGTGCGGTCTCTTCAGGCTTACCCCACATCCACCACGCCCGGGCCATGTCGGTGTGCAACCTCGCCCGCCGTTCCGGAGTCGGGTACATCTCCGGTCGCAGGTCCCGCGCGGCGTGCACGGCCGAACCGGCATCACCCAACGCGAAGTGGATGTTCGCCCTGTACAGCCGCACGAACGGCAACGCCATGACCGGCCCACCGAGACTGAGCCGGGTGACAGCATCCTCGGCCTCGCCGATCCGTTCCAGCGCCCGATCTCGGTCGCCCGACCAACTCGCGGTATACGCGCCGGCGCACAGCAGTCGCACGTACATCGCCGCCTGGGCCGGGTGCCGGAGCCCGGTCGCCTCCAACCGGCCAGCTGCCCTGGCGACGACCGCCGCGGCCGGAGCGAAGCGTTGCTCCTTGCGGAGCATCATCCCAAGCGGGCGCGCGGACGCCGCAATCGCCACGGCGTCCCCGGACCGTTCGGCGAACAGCATCGCCCGGTCTGCCGTGAGCCGGGCAGAAGAGGGTGCATCGACCTTGTTCAGCGTGTCGGTCGTGAGGTTGTAGCACGCCGAGAGCAGGGCCCACCCCGCAGGCGTGTCGATCCGCTCGGCCGTGTCCTTTGCCGCGGCGAGCATCGCGGGGAGTCCGGCGACCAGCGAGGCCAACGCGCTGATGTCGTACTGCCGGCGCGCATCTCGTAGCCGCTGCCTGATCTGCGGCAGCCCTTCAGGGGAGCCGGGGTCCGGTGGGGCCGCGAGGGCGTCATCCAGGCGTTGCAGCAAGCCCAGCGGGATACTCGCTCCTGCCGCCAGCAGTGTGCGTCGCCGCATCGGATCGGTCTCCTCTGGGTCGCCCTGGCCCACTGTAGGCCGCCGCGTGGGGCAGCTCGCGGGTGTACACGCCGCCGGTTCCCACCCGCCATACGGCAGCCCCAGTCGAGCGGCCGGCGCTTTGTACAGCTTGGACAGCATCCGGGCGTAGGCGTAGGTGACCTGCACGGTGCCGTGCTCCCAGCGGCACAGCATCGCGGTATTGACCCCGGGCTCGGCCAGCCCCTCATCGCGGTACAGGCCGAGTAGCCCGTCGAGTGCCTGCTGCCGCGACCAGCCGTAGGCCAGGCGCCACGCCTCCAGCGGCGACACCTCAGGCAGTTCGCCATGGATCGCCTCGGCGGTCTGCTCCACGCCCAGCCCGCGGCGCTGGCAGGCGCGGCGGATCTCCTGGGCTCGGCGTTGCAACTCGGCGCGTCGTGCTCGGCTCATGGCCATGTCGGACCTCCGGCGCGAACATCTTGAGCCGAGAGTAACGCCACACGAACAGCGCGCACATTGCCGCCCGAGGCAATGTCCCAGTCAGACGCGACATTGATCTGCTCACCCCCCGAAGCGGACCGTGACGGCTACCAGAGACACCGCGGGACACCCCCGCCGGGAAGGGAGAGCCATGACCACCATGACCAGCACCAAGACCGTCACCGACGTTCGAGCGCTCGTCCCCGCCGATCTGTTCACCCGCCTGGTCAACCGGATCGTCACCGAGGAACTCGTCACCGCCGAGTACGCCGAGCGCGTCATGACCCAGGCCCTCGCCTTCCTCCAGGCGTGCGCCCTCAACCCCGGCGCCGCCCTCGCCCCGTCCAAACAGGTCGACGTCGGCTGGCACACCTTCATCCTCTACACCCGCGACTACGCCGCCTTCTGCGACACGGTGGCCGGCCGGTTCATCCACCACCGCCCGACCGACGACCAGGATGGCGCGTCCACCGGACACACCTCGACCATCGGCGCTACCGTCGACGCCATGACCAAGGCGGGTCTCCCCGTAGACGCCGACCTGTGGTCCAAGGCCGCCGACTGTGACGGCAAGTGCAAGCCCGACCCATGCTCCCAGTGCCATCAGGGCTGCACCGACAGCAACTGATCAACGGCGAAGGAGCGGCCACGTGGCGACCACACCCCAGTGGGACAACATCCCCGCGGCGGTACGCGCCGACATCGAAACCCACGTCGGCGCCATCCACCACGTCACCGCCATCCCGGCGGGACTCACCGCGGGAACCGCAGCACGACTCGACACCCCCACCGGCCCCGTGTTCGTCAAGGCGCTCCCCGCCGACTCTCCGTCAGCGCGGCTCTACGCCCGCGAGCAGCACGTCAACGCCGCACTACCCACAACCGTGCCCGCCCCGCGCATGCAGTGGGGCGGGCACGACCACGGCTGGGTCACCCTGGTCTTTGACCACATCACCGCCCACCACACCGTGAGTCTCGCCCCAGACTCCGAAGACCTGGACGGCCTGCTCGGCCTGGTGGCCACCCTCGGCGAGACCCTCACCCCCAACCCGGCCCCCGGCGTCCCCCCCGTCGCGGACAACATCGCCTTCCTGCTCAGCCGGGCCGACACCCTGCTCGCCCACCCCCCGCAGGACCTGCAAAGCCTCGCCGCCTACCAAGCCGCCCGCGCCGGCTTCCACCTCGACCACCTCGCTGGGGACACCCTTCTCCACGCCGACATCCACCACGCCAACCTCATCGCCACGGCCGGCCAACTGCACATCATTGACTGGGGCCTCGCCTGCCAGGGTGCCGCCTGGGTCGAGACGGCGCTGCTGATCCCACGTCTCATCGCCGCCGGCCACACCCCGCAACAAGCCGAGAACCTCGCCGAGCAAATCCCTGCATGGAAGACCGCCCCCGAAGCAGCCGTGACCGGCCTGGCCGCGGTATGGACCCTGTTCCGCGAGTTCGTGGCCCGCAACGGTCCCGAACGGATCCGCGAGTCCCGTGCCCGCGCCGCCGCGGCGGGCAGAGCGTGGGTGGAATTCCGCATCCATCGCGCCACGGACCTCCGCTCCTAGGCAGGCACTCAGGAAGGCGGGAAGTGTGTGGCTCATCACCGCTTACCAGGCTATGTGGGCCCTATGAATCCGGGAGAATCAAGGGTGGACAGAGGAACGATATGAGCGAGCACGAGCCGGCAGCGAAGCTCCGTGAGGCGATGGGCGCGGCGTTCGACAGGTTTGAGCGCGATCACCGCGCGGCCGTCGCTGCCGCCAGCAGCGTCGCCCGGGACATCCTCGGCTACATCCATGCCCACCTCGACGCCGACGAACAGGCCGCAACCACCGACCAGGAGCGCGGCCGCGTCGGGGCCATCCGCGACGCGCTCAAGGACATGGAGTGGATCGCGTGCCGCGAAACCCAGCACCCCGATGCCCGTGACCACGCGCGCGGCGCCATCCGCGCCATCGCCGGCATGTGGGGCACCGTCGAGGAGCTCGAGCAGATCCCCGACCCAGACAACTGGCCCGGCGGATTTCACCGCGCGAAGATCGAGCAACTCCGGGAAGAAGGGACCCTGTCGTGATCAGCGACGCCATGCGGATCGAGCATCGCATCCACGATGAGGTCCACGACTGCATCGTCCCGGGCTGCGGCGTCCGGGCCCGGGTCGCGTTCATCGCTGCCGAGGACGGCCGCATCGCAGGCCGAGACGTACGCAGGGGCGATGTCATCGACCTGTGCGCCCCACACGGCGACGACGTTTACCGGGCGCAAGGACAGCGGTACGACGAACTGCCCGAGTGGCTCAAGGCCGACGCCAAGACCGATCCGCTGGATGGTGTGTTCGATCTCCTGCAGGGCCTGTGACGGCCGAGCACCAGCAGCCCAACAATCCTCTCGACGCCTACATCGACGCGATGGTAGAGCTGTGGGACGCCCAGGGCGTAGACCGACGGCAGATTCCCCCGGAACTCCGGCCGGATGGGAGACTCGTCGACCACAAGGAATCAGACTTTGGGAGACAAACATGGGGGACCCCGTCGGCCACGCGGGTGTGAAGCACTTCACGATAGAAAATCGGACAGACAGCGAAGCGTACGCCGAGATGATCTGCGGGAACTGTGGACGCGTAGTGGTTGCGGCCGTGATCGCCAAAGCTCCCGTTACGTACAGCGTTGAGATTCCTCATGTCCAGTGGCTGCGATGCCCAACATGTCATCTCGGAACGATCATCAACGGTCAGGTTGCATGGCCATCTGCGGCGTCAGGTAGCGTGGTCGACGGCCTCCCACAGGAGGTACATGCCGCCTATGAAGAGGCTCGGCGAACTGCTGGCATCAGCGCATTCACATCCTCTGAGTTGATGTGTCGCAAGATTCTCATGCACGTCGCAGTGGACAAAGGCGAACCGGCTGGCAAGGCGTTCGCGCACTACTTGTCCGCCCTGGAAACCATGGGATACATAACGCCCGCCATGAAGACCTGGGTGGACATGATCCGCCAACATGGCAACATCGCGACACACGAGATCCCGGCCGCTGACCAGGACAGAGCTCTCATGACGTTGGAGTTCACCGAGCAGATGCTGCGGATCATCTACGAGATGGAGCATCGCGCCAAGAAGTTTCAGGTCAATTCCTCGGCTCCGTGACATCATGAAAGATCACCAGCACACGACGGATCCGGGATGGGGCTCAGACTCGTCCCTCCACACCTGCAACTCCTGCGGCGCTATGTGGTGCTGCATGTGCTATACCGATGTGGAGATCCACGACGAGATTTCCTCGATGCCGCTATGTGTAGATTGTGGCGGTGGTGACTGGCCCGTCGGCCGTACACGTCTTCGCCTGGTGTAGCGCTCCCAGCGTCGAGGACCTGCTGATGTCGTAGACTGATCATGCCGGGCAGGGGAACCTCCGGGGCGAGGCATCCCGCCCCTCCCGGCTCCGCAACCCTCCGCTGAGGTAAGGGAACGGCGACTGTGAGCCCTACAGCCGAGCAGGTCCTGCAGCTCCTCAACGGGGGAGAGCCGCTCGACCTGAGCACCCTTCGATTCCTCGTGATCACCGAATCAGAAGCCCCAGATCTACCCGTCGGCATGATCCTCATCATGGACAAGACCACCGGCCGGACCCTGTTCGACGGCGTCAAGCCGTCCAAGTGCGGCGCCGCCGGCGTGGACACCGACGACTGGGACGAAGCGCAGGCCGTCTCCGCGCAGGCCCAGAGCGAAGCGCGGACGCTGCAAGGCCCGGATGAAGGATCAACACCACGTGAGCCCTGACCCCGATCTACGGGCCGACTTCGGCGAGTTCGCGCTGCTCGACCCACTGCTCGTTTTGAAGGAGCGTCTGGAGAAGGCGCACGTGCCCGACAATCTGCACCTGATGTGGATCCTGCCTTCCGGCGTGCTGGCGGGCGCCGGCAACGCCTACGGCATGACAGTCGTGCGCGCCGACGTCCCGGCGCCGATGCTCGCCTTCCGCCCGCCCGGGGAGCACGAAGTTCTCGAGGCACGGCCATGAGCACCACGAGCAACGCTCTCCCGGAGCCGTACACCGGATGCGCCGTGCTTGTCCAACACGACCAGGAGTTTCCGGTTCACGTCGAGATAGTCATCGACTACATCCGGTGGACGTGGGAGGGCAGAGCTGCTGGATACGCTCAGAAGCGTGCTCCGATCATGCGGGACATGTTCACGGTCCGCTTGCCCGATGGCAGAGAAGCTGAGGCCCAGATGGTGAGCAAGTACACCGACTCCGACACTCGGCGATGGGATGGCCGCTTCGTCGGAGTCGACGATCCGCCCACCCACGCGCGACCATGAACGACCCTCTGCCCTCTGAGGCCCTGCTTCTGCTCGGCGGCGCCGGCCTCGTCTTCGTGTCGCTTTGGAAGAGGTGGCGCCCTCGCGGCGGCCCGCCGTTCCTCGCAGGCCTACGCCCGGGGTGTCTGGTGAAGGATGTGAACTGGAGCGTCGACACCGACCCATACGGAGGGTGGGGGATCCGGCTCACTGCTCGCGTCCGCAAGCGGACTCCGGCTTTTGTGGTTCGGTGGCGGGCACGCGCCTACCTGGTGCGCTGCGGCCCAGGCGCCTCGGCCAGTCGTCTGCCGCTCGCCGTAGTCACGTTGGAGCACGGCCCCGACGGGCATGATCTCTGGCGCCTGGAGTATCGCAAGGAGGCGCCCCGGTGGGTGTTCTACCGACGTGGCTGACCCAGCCGCCTGCGGCGCCGTGGCGGGCGGATTACCTCACAGAGCACGGCGTGCTCCTGCGCCAGGTTCTCCGCAGCGACACCCCTGCAGAAAGCCTCGAGGGGGTGAGAGCCGAGTGGCAGAAAATCCGCTGGCGGTGCTCGCCCGATACCAACATCGTGGTCCGCATCATCGTGGAGAGCCACGTCCTGGAGCACTCTGATGTTGTGGCCGCGTTCGAGCAGCTTCACCAGCAGCGGTGGGAGCCGGCGCAGTTCGGCCTCAGCGCGATCACGAGGACTGATCTGGCCGGCTGGCTCCGGGAGGCGATCCTCGCCTGCAAGGTGATCGCCGAGAGGGCGGCCTGCGACGCGGGGGAGGGCGGCTGGTACACGATGGACGATCTGACGGATTACGACTACGTCGACCTTGGGGATTCCGCTGCCGCTTACATCGCCGCGAACCCGCCGCACGAGGCGGTCGCTCGCTGCGAGTCTGACCTTGCCATCCTTGACGCTCACGCGCACGTGAAGCGTCCTGTCCCTGGGCCGAACAACCGAGTCGTCCGCATTACTGTCTGCGCGGTGTGCGGCAACCGGTACGGCGTGCCCTGTTCCACCGTCCTCAACGTCGCGGCTGGCTACCGCCAGGTCCCCGGGTACGCCGAGGCCACGGCGGAGGCGGGTAACTGATCACCCACCTCCGCGACACACAGCGCGGAGCGATCTTCAGTACTACCGCAGGAGGGCGCTTTGTTCAGAACCTCGTTGTGTGGTCGGTGCGGGCTACACGCCGTATGTGAGCCGGCGTCAGGCCCGTCACCTGCCCTAGATCCGCGCCTCTCAGGTCCGCCCCAGCCAGGCTCGCGCCGTACAAGTTCGCGCCGTACAGGTTCGCGTCATACAGGTTCGCGCTCGTCAGGTCCGCCCTGCTCAGGTCTGCGCCGCTTAGGGACGCCTGTATCAGGCTTGCGCTGTCCAGGTTCGCGGCGTGCAGGTTTGCGGCGGACAGGTCCGCGCTGCCTAGGTTTGCACGCTGCAGTTCCGCGTCGGACATGTTGGCTCTGAGCAGGTTCGCGTCGGTCAGGTTCGCGCCGAACAGGTACGCGTCGGTCAGGTTCGCGTCGATCAAATTCGCGCCGATCAGGTTCGCGTCGAGCAGGTCCGCGCCACGGATACGGAGATTCGACAGATCGGGACCGCCCCCTCTGCCGAAACCGAAGACTTTTGTCGCGCTGCCGCGGCTGCGGATTAGCTTTAGAGGGCCATATCTTCTGGCCTCAAGTGTGGTATCGCGTCGGCCGATGACCGTGAGTGCGGCTTGGATGTCGGTGGTGGGTGTGTCTGGCATGGTGGCTTTGGGTTTGGGGTCGTGTTCGCGGGTGAAGGCGGCGAGGACGTCGTAGATGGTCTGGTGGTCGCGGGGGGAGTCTTGGGCGAGGCGTTCCAGGGCGTAGATGCCGCCGAGGCGGATGTCTAGGGTGCGGGAGCCGAGTTGTTCGACGGCTTTGGTGTAGCGGTCGGTGATTTGTCCTTGTTCGGCGGTGCGCTGGGCTTGGCGGGAGGCGTCCAGGCTCTGGGCGGTGTACCACAGGCCTTGGGCGGTGAACACGACGCCGGCGATAATGACTAGACCGGTGGCGGCCTGGATCAGGGTATGCCGGGCAGCGTTGACCGCCTCGACGCGTTCAGTCGCGGTCATCTGGCGGCGTTCAGCCGCGGTCAGCGGCCGGTGCTCACCAGCCAGACGACGAGCAGCAGGCCCGATCAGCCACGCGATGCCCAGACTGGAAATCACGGCCAGAGCGATGCCGGCCAAGGTCCAACGAGCCCAGTCCGGAACCGCCAGGGCCACCGCCGCCCAGGCCGTGGCCGCGATCACCACGAGGGTGGGAATCAACCGGATCAGCCGGCGTAATCGCTGCCGGCCACCGGCTGGCTGAGGCGCGGCAGGACCAGGCGGGGGCAATGTCTGGGCGGCTCGGCGGGCCTTGGCCGCCGCTGCCGACGCGATGACCGTACGTGCGGGCAAACGGGGGGATCTGCTGCTCATCCCCCCATTTCATCGCTGCAGCAGGGGCTAGACACCGCAGATCAGGAAACGGGCAAAGACCGGAACAGCCGTACTCTGGCCCCGTGATACCTGGGAATGGTCATCGCCGTGACACCGAGCTGCGCGAGGCGATCACCAGCGCCTCCGAAGGGCCCGCCACGCTCGAAGCGGCCGCCCAGGAGGAGCTGATGCGTCTCTGGGGGGACCTCCACGCGGCCGTGCGGGACGCGCGCGACGGGTGCTGGTCGGTTGGGTGCGAGAACGCGGCGTACCGCGTCGCCATGCTCACCCGGTCGCTCGGTCGCCCGACCCCCTGGCAGCAGATCCCGTTCGAGCTGCTGGAGAGCGGCCTGTACCAGAGGTTCCACGAGCTGATCGGCATGACCGTCGAACCGCCGGCCCCGGAGTGGATGGCCGAGGAGCGTGGGCGGCGGGAGGCCATGGAGCGGGAGTTCGGTGCGGGGCGAGGTGGCCGGGCCGGGTGAGGTGCGAACGCCCCCGGCCGGTTGGTGGGGGCGTTGACGCGGGTCCCGGGAGACCTTGACCGGTCGTGTGGCCGGTGAGCGGCGTGCGCGTCCTGCTCGCACGTGGACTCTACAGCCGGTATATAGCTTGCGGGAATAGACATTCTCAGGAGCTATGTCGTGGATGCGCAGGTGGATGCGGAGATGCGCGGGTCATCCCGTGCCGTCCGGGGATGTCGAGGGATGCTGTCCAGGGGCGACGTTGGATGGCGCCGGGGCGCCGGCGTTTGATGTTTGGCCTGGTGGGCGCGGTTCCGGAGGGGGTTCCGGTGGACTTCGGGGCCGGAAAACGTTGTCCATAAACTGGACTTCGTTTATGGCCAGAGCTAACGTTGTCCATAGACAAGGACAATGTTTCCCGCGAAGGAGCACGACCGCAATGACCACCCCCGCCACCCTCGCCACCCGGCTCAACAGCGGCGAGCTGCGCCGCCAGGTCGCCGCCTACCTCGCGGACAACCCCACCACCGACCACACCTCCACCGCCGTCGCCCGCCACCTCGGCCGCTCCTCGGGCGCCGTCGGCAACGCCCTCAAGACCCTGAGAGACCGGGGTCAGGCCGCCGAGACCGCCACCAGCCCCCTGCGGTACCGCGCCACCGCCACCACCAAGGCCGCCGCCGCAGGAGCCCCCGCCCCCGTACCTGCGCCCGCCCCCGTCTCGGCGCCCGCCGCCCCGCCCCGCCCGGCCGCCCTCGCCTCGGCCACCCCGGTCACCGGCCCCCTCGCCCGGCCCAACGGCCTGCTCTACCACCCCCGCACCCTGTCGGGCATCCCCGATGTCACCGCGCTGCGCAAGCTGCGCGAGAGCGGCGTCGCGGCCCTGATGTACGGCCCGCCCGGTACCGGCAAGACCTCGGTGGTGGAGGCGGCCTTCGGCGACGTGATCACGGTCCAGGGCGACGGTGACACCACGGTGGCCGACCTGGTCGGCGAGTACACCCAGACCCCCGACGGCCGCTTCGTGTTCGTCCACGGCCCCGTGGTCCGCGCCATGCGCGAGGGCAAGGTGCTCTTCGTGGACGACGCCACGCTGATCCCGCCGACGGTGCTCGCGGTCCTGTACCCCGCGATGGACGGCCGCCGCCAGATCATCATCAAGGCCAACGGCGGCGAGGCCATCGACGCGGCCGAGGGGTTCTACACGGTCGCCGGTCACAACCCCGGGGTGCACGGCGCGGTCCTGTCGGACGCCCTGGCCTCCCGGTTCGCCGCGCACATCAAGGTGACCAGCGACTACGACCTCGCGGCCCAGATGGGGATCGACCGGCGCGCGGTGAAGATCGCACGGAACCTGCACACCCGGATGGAGGAGGGGAAGGTGGGGTGGGCGCCCCAGTTGCGGGAGCTGATCGCCTTCGCCAAGATCGCCGAGGCGCTGGGGGAGGACGCGGCGGCGGGCAACCTGATCAGCATCGCGCCGGACGAGGACCGGCCGGTGGTGGAGGCGGTGGTGCGGGAGGTGTTCGGCAAGCCGGTGGAGCCGCTGGCGCTCGGTGGCCGTATCTGACCCGCGCGGCCCCGCCTGCAGGTGGGCGGGGCCGCGCCTGGGGTGGCGTCACCCACGACAATCTTCTTTGTCCATATCACTGGACAGTGTTTTCCCTGGTCGGTAACGTTGTCTATAGATAGGGACAACGTTTCGGAAGGCCTCTGATGACCGCGCACACCGCCCCCGCCCCCACCCCCACGACTCCCGCGACCGACCCCGCCTGGCTCGCACTCTCCGCCGCAATGACCTGGGAAGTCCCCGTCATCGCCGACCGCGACGACCTCATCGTCACCATCGCCCCCGGCGTAGGCCACGGCGCCCCGGCCTGCTTCATCCCCTCCGAAGCCATGATCGAGATCGACGGCACCCACCTCGCCCCGGTCGACCCCGCCACCGCCACCCCCCACCGCACCGCCGACCGCACCCGCTACGCCGCCACCTGGGGCCTGCTCACCCACGAATGCGCCCACGCCGCCCACTCCACCTGGGAAGTCCCGCCCGGCACCCCCGCCGATGTCGCCGCCGCCGCGCTCCTCCTCGAAGAGCCCCGCATCGAAGCCGCCCAGATCAACCGCCGCCCCGACGACCGCCACTGGCTCCGCTCTTCCGCCCGCGAGATCATCCTGAACGACACCAAGGCCGACGACCCCGCCCACGGCCCCGCCATGACGCCCCACGCCGCCGCCCACACCGCCGCACTCATCCTCGGCCGCGCCGACGGCGGCATCCTCAACCGCCGCGAAACCGCCCCCGTCGGCCGCGCCGTACGCGACATCCTCGGCGTCGGCACCCTGCGCAAGCTCCGCAACATCTGGCGCAAGGCCCTCACCGTGCCCGACGGCGACGCCGCCGCAATGATCGCCCTCGGCCGCCGCTGGGTAGACATCATCGGCCCCGACCCCACCACCCCGCCCACCGGCGCTCCCGGCGCCCCCGGTGGCGCACCGGCCGGGCCCACCCCCCTCGCCGACGCCATCAACACCACCCTCGCCAAGGTCAGCCGCTCCGTCGCCCGCGAGACGCCCCCCACCGACCCCACCCCCAGCGCGCCCCCCGCCGACCCCGCCACCGAGGCCGCCGCCCGCGCCGCAGCCACCGTGTTCGGCGACGGCGCCACCACCAGCGGCACCCGGACCACCGGCACAACCACCCCCGACGCCACCCGCCCCCCGACGCCCGCCGAAACCACCGCCGCCCGCGCCCTGGCCCGCGCCCTCAGCACCGCCGGACACCGCGACCGCGTCGCCACCAAGACCACCTCCACCACCCCGCCCGGACGGCTCCGGATGCGCGGCGCCCTCGCCCGCCAGGCCCAGCTCGCCGCCGGGCGCATCCCCACCGCCGAACCCTTCACCCGCACCACCCGCAAAGTCGTCCCCACGCCGCCACTGCGCATCGCCATCGCCTGCGACGTCTCCGGCTCCATGTCCGCCTTCGCCGCGCCGGTCGCCTCGGCCGCCTGGATCCTCGCGCACGCCGCCCGTCACACCACGGTTCCCGCCGAGTCCGCCACGGTCCTCTTCGGCGACCGCGTGCGGGCCATCACCCACCCCGGGACCGCCCCCGCGAAGGTCACCGAGTTCACCGCCACCGGCAGCTACGAGGCCATCGACGAGGCCATCGACGCCCTGGACGGCGCCCTCGGCCTGGCCCGCCCCGGCGCCGCCCGGCTCCTGGTCATCGTGTCCGACGGCCACTACAACCCCACCCCCCGCGCGGCCGCACAGAAGAAGCTCGACCGGCTGCGCGCCGCCGGGTGCGCGGTGCTCTGGATCGGCACCGGACGAAACGACAAACCGCTGAACGGCGCCACGCTGCACGTCCTGGCCGACCCCACCGCCACCGCCACCGCGATCGGACAGGCGGCCACGGCCGCGCTCCGCGCGGCACGGTGAACGGATGGGCGCCCCGGCCCTCGCCAACAGGCAGGGCCGGGTAGCTCCCCTACGCTCGTGAACGGCTTGAGCCACAGGTGACTACCGTAAGATCACCTCAGGACTCCCGCACAGGGACGACGCTCAGGGATGGGTAGACCAGCCCCGGCCCGTGGCCGCAGCGCTGGCCGGTCGCCACAACCGCCAAGTGGCACCCTGTCGTCCCGCCCACAGAGGAAAGACCCCGGCGCCGAACCACGGCTGGGCGCCGGACCTACCAGCACCTGCTGATGTTCCCGAACACGCCCCTGCGGACGGCGAAGTAGCTACACTCGCCGTAACGCACGTCCGGAGGGGCTACCTACCCATATAGCGGTCGCGAGCCGATGGTAGGTAGCCCCTCCGCTTGCGCCCCGTCGACCTGAGGCTGGCCATGGCGACGCCGTGCTTCTTACCCTGCCATCCCGAGACCGGGTGCCCCGCCTGCCACCCTCACTCGCCCGCTCCCGCGCCGCCTCGGCCGTCCCGCGCCCGCCACCGGCGCCCCGCCCGCAACAGGATCGGCGACCGCGACAACTGGACCTGTGGCTACTGCCACACCCACGTCGACCGCGACCTGCGCTGGCCACACCCGCTCTCGCCCAGCGTCGGGCACATCCGGTGGGTCGGCTTCGGCGCCGGCGGCACAGACAACCCCGTGAACCTGCGCATAGAGCACCTGGCGTGCAACATGCAGAACATCCCCCACCTGCTGCTGGACACGCTCAGCCCGGGCGCTCGCGCCGACCGAGAGCAGGCCGGCCTGCCGCCGTACACCGAGCAGGAGCGCCGCGCCATCATCGACCAGGCGCTCGACGACCCGCCGCCCGCACGGCCCCGCAGTGAGGCAGTACGACGCTACTGGCGCCCCGGCAGGCAGTCCTGGCGCCGCTGGCACACCGAGAACCCCGGCTCCTGCACCTGCGCGCCCGGCGCGCCGAGCTCGTTCTGTCTGCCAGCCTCCGAACCGACCTCGTAGCGGGCGGCCGGTTGAGAGGGCGCGGCGCCTCACTCACGCGGGTCGTGCAGCAGCTGGAACCCGTCGGCGTCGTCCTGGTCCAGGCGCTCGACCGTGAACCACTTGCCCGGCAGCTCGTTCGCGGGGAGCCCGGCCTGCTCGGCGATGCGCGCCGCCGGCACTACCAGCGGGGCGTTGCGGGGGTGCGACGCGGTGACGAGGTGGGCGTCGTCGCCGACGGTCAGCAGCACCAGGGCCTGCCCGGGCGGCACGGCGGCGCGCGTCCGCGGCCGGCCCTGGCGCCGATCCCACCGCTGGCCGAAGCCGACGATGTCGGCTCTGGTCCAGATGCGGGCGCCGGCGAGTTCGTACCGGGAGGTGGGGAAGTCGGGGCGCTGGGCGAGCTGGTTGACGCGGGTCCGGCTGAGGGGGCCGCCGGGGCCGCCGAGGATCTCGCCGGCCTCGAGGGCGCCGACGAGGTCGCGGCGGCCGGGGTCGCGGCGGGTGAGCTCGGCGAGGGCGATGAGCAGCAGGTCGGCGGTGGGCCAGTCGGCGCGGCCGTCGAGCTCAAGCACGTGGGCGAGGTCGGTGACCTCGGTGTGGGTGTAGCCGAGGGCGACGGCGATGTGGTTGGCGGCTGTGACGAGGTCGCGGCCGCTCGGGGTGTTCGTGGTTTCCATGCATCAAAGCATCTCAAAATCCTTGTAAATCTACAAGGGTTTTGCCATACTGGATCTACGCGGCAAGGGGGTCGGACCCCGAACCCGCAGGCAGGTTGACAAATCCAGAGAGGAAAAACGGTGGAAGATCACCAGGGCGAAGAGCCGATCGCGCAGCTCGCAAGACTGCTCATCGAGGCCTACCTCAAGATCGGCAAGCTGCTCATGCGGCTGCCCATCACGATCGGGCTCCCCCCGGTCGAGGGCAAGGACGGAATCGACGGCCAGGTCGCCGCCGACGCCATCCAGCGGGCCAGGGAAGTCCTCGACGACATGCCGATGGACGATATGGCCTCCAGCATGATCGACAAACTCCTGCTGCACTGGCTCATCGCACAGGACCTCGGCGCGCTCATCCTGATCATGGGCGAAGAGGAATGGCGGCTGGAAGCCATGGGCTACAGCCTCCTCCAGGTCAGCGTCCTGCTGCAGATGGCGGAACTCCGGCTCAGCCAGGAGTGAGTCACCCGCCGCCCCGGGCACCCAGCCCGGGGCGGCACCCCACCGCAACACCTCTCACCCGTCAACACTGCCCGGCAACCAACAAGGACCGGCGAGGCGGCACCCCCATCCGACACGGGGGCGCTGATTCGGAACCTCGCCGGTCCCCAGGTTGAACCCTCCAGACGGAGGACCCTCAGCATAATCCCCGCACCGCGCCCCGCACCGGGCGCCGGGCCAACAGCACCTCTGCGACAATGATCACGCGATGAATCCCCCCGCCGAAACCGTGCCCGGCCTGCCCGAGGTCACCCTGATGCGCTGCCCACGCACCGGCGACCACTACCTCATCGCCATCGCCGCCCGCTGCACCCCCACCGCCCTCATAGACCTCGGCGAGCACCTCGCCGCGACCGGCCGCCGCGAACTCGCGCAAACCCCCGCCTGACCGGCACAATTGCATGCAAGGGGGCACGTGAGAGGGGGCAAAACGTGAGGCGACATCCAGTGACCTGACCTGGAAACGGCTGCGGCTCCCCGCCGTCACACAGGGAGCCGCCCCAGCCGATCCGCCGACCCCGCAAGATCACGGTCTTCCCGCATGCTACCTGGGGGGAGACCGATATGCCCTATGACGTGCACAGCGACCCACACGCCGACGACGGCCACTGGCGCGACGCCCACCACGAATGCGCCCGAGGCGACCGCTGCACCGACCCCCGCCTCATTCCCCTCCCCAACGGCACCATGCACCGGGCGCCCGCGCTCACCCCCCGGGCGTTCTGCGCCGCCGACGAACTCGCCGTCGGCCGCACCCTGACCGCGCTGCCCGCCCGCTGGCACGACATCCACGACGAGCTCGGCGTCAAAGGCCAAGCCGCCGGCCCCCGGGTCAACGTCACCAAGTCCGCCCCCATCCCGGTGTCCGAGGCCGCCGACGCGCTGCTCCGCGAAATCGTCACCACCCTCACCGCCTGGGAGGAACGCGTCGCCCGGGTCGCCCGCCTCAGCCTGGACACCGAGACCGCGCGGTGGCGCCGCCCCCACGTCGCCGTCGCCGCCGCGGCCCGCACACTGGCCACACACCTCACCGTGCTCCTGGCGCTCCCGGCCGAACCCATGCTGCGTGCCGTGTCCCTGGCCCACGCAGCGACCCTGCCACGCGGCACCCGCGGCCTGGTCCACCTCACCGCCGGATACGCCGACGTCATCCTCGACCAGGGCGGCGCCGACGCAGGCCTTGAGATCCTCGCCCTGCATCACCGCTGCCGCCGCCACCTCGGCGACACCCCGGCCCCCGCGCGGCACCTCAACGGCGTCGCGTGCGGTGAGTGCGGCTACGCCGAACTACGCGAACTGCTGTACGACGACGGCGACTTCGCCGGCGCCCACTGCTACGAGTGCGGCACCGAATACACCGCCGACACCTACCACGACCTGGTCAAGCAACAGGAACAGGACGCCACCCAGGCGGGCTACCGGCGCCGCTCCACCCCTCGGGCGCCCAGCGACGACGACTCCGCACGCCGCGCCTGACCGCGAAAACCAGTGCCGCCTGCGCGGCCACCCCCCATACCCTGCCCGTGACCGCGGGCACCACCGAAGGAGACCACGATGCCCAACCAGCCCGCCCCCAACCTGCTGTCCTGGGCCAGTGATATCGAGCCCGGCACCATCGAGCAGGCCGCCCGTACCGCCCGGCTGCCTTTCCTTGGCGGCCACGTCGCGCTCATGCCGGACGCTCACGTCGGGAAGGGCGCCACCGTTGGCTCGGTCATCCCCACCAAGGGCGCCATCATCCCGGCCGCCGTTGGCGTGGATATCGGGTGCGGAATGCTGGCGACCGCAACCACCCTCACCGCCGCCGACCTGCCCGACGACCTCGGCGCGCTCATGCCGCTTGTCGAGCGGCGTATCCCCGCCGGCGTGGGCCAGGGCCACGAGGACCCGGCCGTGGACGACGCGCTCGCCGCGCTCGGCCGCCCGCATACCGACCTGTCGTCCAAGCAGGAGAAGACCACCGCGACGCAGTTCGGCACGCTGGGAAGCGGGAACCACTTCGTCGAGGTGTGCCTCGACGAGCGCGACCGGGTGTGGACCGTGCTGCACTCCGGGTCCCGCGGCATCGGCAACCAGCTCGCCACCAAGCACATCGCCGCCGCCAAGAAGCTCGCGAGCCGCTGGTTCATCCCCCTGGAAGACCCCGACCTCGCCTACGTCGTCCAGGGCACCCCCGAGTACACCGCCTACATCCGCGACATGCTGTGGGCGCAGGCGTACGCCATGGCATCCCGCGCGCGGATGGACAAGGTCCTCAGCGATGCCCTGTTCAGCATGGTCGGCGCAGGACAGCGGGTCCGCTCCATCAACTGCCACCACAACTATTCGCAGCGGGAGCATCACCACGGCAAGGACCTGTGGATCACCCGCAAGGGCGCCATCAAGGCCGACACCGGCGACGAGGGCGTCATCCCCGGGTCGATGGGCACCCGGTCGTACATCGTGAGCGGCCGCGGCAACCCTGCCTCGTACAACTCCTGCTCGCACGGCGCCGGGCGCCGCATGTCCCGGACGCAGGCCCGTCAGCGGCTGACGGCCGAGTCGCTCACCGCGGCGATGGCTGGCCGGACGTGGAACGCCGACCGTGCCCGTGCGCTCGTCGACGAGCACCCCGAGGCCTACAAGTCCATTGATCGTGTGATGGACGACCAGCACGACCTGGTCGAGATCCAGCACGAGCTCCGGCAGGTCTTCAACTACAAGGGCTGAGATGCCATGGGCAGACGTCAACGGACGGCTGCCCATCGGCAGATCAGGAAGGCCGATCGCCGCTTATGTGTGTCGTCACGTCGTAGAATCGGCCTATGAGGCGGAGGGATCAGCGTTCACCAGGTGGCTGGTGTCAACGTGGCCGGATCGCCGTCGTCGCCCTCTCGGCAGTCACCATGCTGTCTGGCATCGCGTCTGGTTTCAGCGCTCTGCCCAGCGTCCCTCAAGTGATCTTGGGCGTTCTAGCGACAGCAGGCGCTGCACTTCTGGCGGCGGAACCCTCTGCATTAAAAAAACTCTCGCAGTTTGCATAATGTCCGTCTTGCCTCTTGCCTCTTGGCACGTGGGCATGTGCCGTGTTATAAATCGCTCTGATCATGGAATTTTCAGCCCTCGGCCGGGTCACCGTCGAGGGCCTTTTGCATGTCGGGGGGTGCCCGGCATGCCCGAACCTCCACGGCGTGAGCCCATCACCATCCCCGTGGCCGCGACCAAGCTCGGCAGGCCGGAGCCGACGCTCCGCGTGCTGGCGTCCCGTCACAACGCCCGCAAGCTGCGGAAAGTTGGCAAGACCGCCTGGTACGACTGGCACGACCTGAAGACCATCGTCCGCCAGCTCGACCTCGGCCTGCCCGTCCCGAAGACCCCGGACGAGCGCGACCAACTCCGCGAGCAGCTGCACGCCGAGCGGTCGGCCGCCTGCCCGTAGACGCACGTCCTCCACCCCTGTGGGACGTGCCCGCCCCGCGCTGGCAGCCCCCCGCCGGCGCGGAGCCCACCCTGAGGTACGGCCCGGCCCGAGCACTAGGGCCGCTCAGAGGCCGGGCCGTGCCTTCCCCCTCCCGGCCCTGGAGGACCCTGTGGAAGCGCCACTCAACGGCAAGCTCGTCTTCTGGTACGACACGCACAACCGCGGCCAGCCCGGCAACGTCGCCAGCCTCGAGCTCGAGGGCACACCGTGGCACGCCGAGTTCCTGGACTGGGCGCGCGGCAGCGGCATCGACGTGGACCTGGCCAGCGCCGTGAAGGTGCACGAGGTCGACGGGAAACTGTTCGCCACGGTGACGATGTACGAGACCGATGCCCAGGGCCGCAAGGTGCTGGACGGCCAGAACGACTTCCGTAAGCGCACGGAGACGTTGGTTCTGTCGTCGCGGCCGCCGGCTCCGCTCTCGCGCGAGGACCTCGAGCGTGCGGCTGTCGGCGCTGAGGGCTGATCGGATGTCTACGCGGTTGCCGACCGAGAGCGTCGTCGAGGTGGCGTCCTGGCTGCGCGGCTGGCGCGGAGACCTACCCGTGCTGATCGAGAGCGGCCCATTGCGGATCGTTCTCCAGCAGCAGTACGGCCGGGAGCTGGTGTTCGAGGCCGACGCCATACAGCGGCTCGTCGTACGGGGAAGGAAGCGATGATGGTTCAGGGGCACTACGCCGCGCCGGGCGGCGATCCGGCGGAAGTCGCGGTGACATTGAAGTTCCTTCTTAGGCGGGACACCTCGGGAGGCAACGCCATCGCGCTGCCTACCGGTGAGCCCGCGCAGCACGACTTCACCGCCGGGTGGCTACGCCTCGTCGGCCCGACGTTCGGCGAGCGGTTCCAGAGGCACCTGGATGCGGCGCTGAACTCGCTCCCGGTCATCGAGATCGGCCCCGATTCCAGCCCGGACGAGCGGAGCCTCGCCGAGCTGCGAACCCGCCTGCAGGAGCTGAGCGGTGAGCGCATCGGCGCCGACATCGATGCCGCCACCGCGCTCACCGGTCTTCGTGAGGTGGCGACGGGTCTGGACTCCGTCCGCCGAGTCACGCTGGCGCCGCCGGTCAGCCCGCCGTGCACGGGTTCGATCGTCCGTTACCGGGGCAAGCAGGGCCTCCACGCCGTCCGGGCCGCGATCGTCACCGCCGACGTCCAGACCCTCGACCCGCGCGGTGTCGAGGCTGGCCACGTCCCGGCGCTGGACTCGCCGGAACACGTGCACCTGTGGGTGTACACGCCGAGCGAGGCCATCGGCGGAGGGTTCGCCGAGTTCAACGTCGGCCCCGGCGACGAGCCGGGCACCTGGCATTGGCCCTCGCAAGGGGAGCGACTGTGAGCTGCGCCGTCACCATGAGTCGCGAGACCCGGGAGGTCGCGCCTACCTCCGATGGATGGCGCCGTTTCGAAGCCACCGGCGTTCTTGCCGTGCGGTGTGCATGTGGAACGACAGCTCGCGGCGGAAGCGCCGAGATCATGACGATGGCCGCTCCGCACATTCAGCGAGCACAGGGCACGGCGCCGAGTACGGCCGGGACTCATGAGCGCTGAGGCTGAGGCGCTCAGCGACCGCATCTTCCGTGCCCTCGCTGACGCGATCGGGGCCGGCGAAGTCAGCGGCGGGGCGGAGGATCTTCCGCCGTCGTCATGAACTCCCGGCCCCCGCGCGGCCGGTGGCGTCCGTGGCCGCTGGGAAGCGGCATCTCCCCGGATGGGGGGACACGCCGGTTCGAGTCCGGCCCGGGCGACAGCACAGCGGCGTAGGGGAGCTCGGAGTCCCCGCCTGCCTCATAAAAGCAGGAGACCACCGGTTCAAATCCGGTCGCCGCCACGAAGGGCGCCGCGCAGGGACTCGCGGCCTGGCACGGCGCCCTCCACCACATCACGACCCTGGAGGTGGCGTGCTACAGGGCTTCGGTGTGGACAACCTCTTGGTCTGCACAGTCTGTGGGGCACCCGTCGTGGACGGTTGGCAGCCGGAACACATCCAGTTCCACGAGGCTCTCAACGGCCAGGCCGCCACCGGGGCGGCATGATGGCCATCGTCCCCGAGCTGTACCAGCTGCGCCCGACAGTCCCGATGCGTGCCCAGGTGGTGCGCTTCCACGGGGACAACGCCGAGGAAGTCGCCGCCTGGATGCGGCGAGTCGCCGCCGGCAACGACGAGTACTACCCCCAGGTGCGCATCCAGGTGGAGTACCTCGCCAGCGGCCCCCGGATCCTCGTGCCCGCGCCGCTCGGCTGGCAGATCTTCACGCCCAGCCTGGTGCTGCACCTGGGCGGCGGCCAGTTCTGGAGCTTGGCCGACGAGAAGTTCACAGAGGACTGGGAGCCCGTCGTGGAGCCCGCTGGCCCGCCAATGATGGAGGGCGATCGGGTGCGATGAGCCGAGAGCGCAGCGATCCGCCGTTGAACTGGGCGCCCTTCCCCGTGACGAAGGTCACGGACGACATCTACTACGGCTGGCCCGAGGATGAGCGGGATCCGTGGTTCTGGCACTGGTGCACCGGTCACGCCCCGGGCGACCAGCCGCCCGTCGACGCGGGCCGGTGGTCGGCATCAGGCACCGGGTTGCACACGCTGGTGTCGCGGGAGCCGCTGCATCTGGAGCCGTCTCTGCACTGGCTGTGCTGCGGTTTGCACGGGTTCGTGCGGAACGGTTATTGGACACCCGTGTGACGAGGGCGGATCCCCACCCCTTGAGCCCGGTCCGGCTCCGAGACGGGACTCACGGAGCCGGACCGTAGACCCTCTGCCGACCACGGGGGATACCCCCCTCAGTAAAGGATCACGAGTGACCTGCCAGCCTGCGGCACCCATCGTTGAAGGACTCGACCTCCGCCTCGACGTGTCCGAGGGCGGCCTTGTGGCCAGTGCGGTGCTCATCGCGAAGGTGGTAAACGAGGACGGCAGCGTCAGCATCTCGATCTCCACCAGCCCTGGCACGAGCTGGCTCGACGAACTGGCGCTCGTGACCGCCGCACGCGAGATCGTCAAGCCCGATTTCTCTCACTCGTGTGAAGACGACTGACGGCGACGACGACTACGAGCGCGCCCACACCCAGGCAGACTCCACACGACCCTGCTCACGTATCCCCCCGGAGAGTCCCTTGACCAACCCGCACAGTGCCGTCTCGGTCCTGACTGCGTCCCTGATGCGAGACGAGATGCTCGCCCAGGAGCCGGACCAGGTCGCGACGATCGTCAAGGGCCTCCTGATGGACCTTCAGGAGAACGGCATGAAGGTCGTCGCAGATGTAGAGCAGACCGCATACATCGTCGCCACCGGCAACGACTTCGATGGCATGTTCATCCGGGCGGCGTTCGCCACCCGTGAGCTCGCCGACCAGCACGCCGCCGAAGGCGAGCACCCCCCCGAGCGCTGTGCCGAAGTTTGGGAGCAAGTACTGCGTACCGCGTTGCCCGGACACGCGATCCTCCACACTTACCACTCCCACTCCGGCCAGTGGCTGGTTAAGCACGACCCCCGGGACGTGTGGGACTTCGAGGACCACCCCGAGTGTGAGGTCCGGTGGGACACTCCTGCTGCGCTTCAGGTCTGGGGTACCGACCATGATCGTGTGAAGGCGGCGTTCGATGAACTGCTCCACAAGCGCCGCGTTGAGGTCTGCGAGGGCCATCACCGGCACGGCTGGGGCGAGGACTGGCGACCGTGAGCGCCCGCCCAGAGCAGGACATGCTCTCCTGGTTGCACTGCCAGATTCTCGCCAGGCAGGGGGCGGCCGAAGCGGTGCCGCATGGCCCTTGGCACATCGAGGGCAGGTACCCGCAGGGCATCAGCAACGCTGAGGCGATCGTCATCGCCGAGACCTTCACCGGTCCCGAGGTCCCGCCGAACATAGCTCAGCACATCGTCGCCCACGACCCTCGGGACACCATCGCCCACTGTGAGTACGAGCTGTGGGAGCTGGCCCGGCACGAAGAGAGCCCGTTCCGTGATTGTGCGCTGTGCGGGTCACGTGATGGGGACTTCCCGTGCCAGAGCCTCCTGCGCCTGGCGCACGCCTACCGCCACCTTCCCGGCTGGCGTCCCGAATGGGCTCCCGAGTGATCTGTCCCTTGCCCTGTGATGATCTCCGTAGACCGCTAGCCGGACCCTGCTCGAATACACGTTCGAGTATCCGGGTACTGTCCTGTGTATGGACGAGCCTCGGCCACCGGTCGTCTGGATACCCACCTACCGCCACGGAGCTGGCCTCATAGCCTGGCTGAGCCACGACGGCGAGTGGTGGGCTCACCTGGTCTGGGTGAAAACCAACCCCAAGGCGCGCTACAAGGAGCCGGACTTCGTCCGCTTTGAGGCGTGCTTGCCCGCCACGATGATCATCCCTCGTACGGGCTACGACTACTCCCGGGTGCCCCGGTACAAGGTCTGAAGTCTTCGGCTGCCCCGTTCGCGTCCAGGGGGTCCTGCCCTCTGCGCCTGTCGTGCCGCGGTGGCTACGCGGTGGTGGGCGGGGAGCCCGCCAGCCCGCAGCGGCGGGGCGGCCGACATAACTGCATCCTCGGGCCTCGCGGCCACCAACCCTCAGGGAGGTCGCCGCCGTGACCGACTACAAGCTGTGGCCCGCCACCAACGGCCCCAATACGGCAAGCGCCGACGACGCGGCGACCGTGGGCACCGAGTTCAAGACCGCCACAGCGGGCCGCTACGTGAAGGGCATTCGCTACTACCGTGGGACAACCGCTGTGGTGGCGACGACCGCCGCCGTGTGGGCGCACGACTCCGCGACCCTGGTATCCGGGTCGTCGATCACGTTCGATGCGCCGACCGGGACGGGGTGGCAGGAGAAACTCCTCACCGCTCCGTACCCGGAACTGACCCCAGACACCCGGTACGTGGTGGGCGCCCATTTCGCCGACAACTACACAGCCACCCCGTCCTACTGGACGTCCGGCGCGGGCGCTTCGGGCATCGGGGACGCTGACCTGTCCGCCCCGAACCCCGGCGGGTCGGCCGGCGGGCAGGGCAAGTACGCCTATGGCGAGACCCTGTCCCGCCCAACAGAAAACGGCAACGGCACCGCGTTCTGGGTCGACGTCATCCTCAGCGACTCAGACGGCTCCGGCGGTGGCGGCGACCCAGACCCCGAGGAAACCGGCACCGTCAGCGCCCAGCTCGTCGGCTCCGCCATCGGCGACGCCTTCGCCGGGCTCATCGACTGGGAGAACGGCGACATCGTCGCGACCCTCCACACCGCCGCCTGGACCCCCAACCTCACCACCCTGTCCCGGGTCTCCGGCCTGGCCAACGAAGTGCCCACCGGGCACGGATACGTCCAGGGCACCGGCCAGGAAGTCGACGGGCGCACCTCCACCTTCGTCCCGGCCGCCAGCCTCACCGCCCGCGCCAACACCACCGAGTACGCCGTCGGCGACCTCGTCCGGCCCGCCTCCTCCAACGGCCACGTCTACCGGTGCATGGTGGCCGGCACGTCCGGGTCCAGCGCCCCGACCTGGCCCACGA
Organism: Sphaerisporangium aureirubrum; assembly: GCF_042658925.1. Taxonomy (NCBI): domain Bacteria; kingdom Bacillati; phylum Actinomycetota; class Actinomycetes; order Streptosporangiales; family Streptosporangiaceae; genus Sphaerisporangium; species Sphaerisporangium aureirubrum. The sequence goes on along the minus strand of NZ_JBHSRF010000007.1, from coordinate 46,743 downwards.
CCACCCTGACCACCGTGACCGACGGCGAGGTCACCTGGCTCGAATGCGGCCGCGGCGTGGCCGTCCTGGCCTGCGACACCATCCCGTTCGGCGGCATCACCGGCGAGGCGCTGTACCTGGTGCTGTCGGACCGCACTGCGGCGCTCGCCGCAGATCAGCCGATCATCATGGTCGTCCAGTTCGAGACGGCGACGTCCGGCACCGACCAGTTCGACTACGTACCGCCGGAATCCGGGCTGATCCACTTCCCGGTGTTCTGATGCCGCACCGGCTCACCGGCCGCAGCCGCCTCGGCCGGCTCCCGCAGACTTTCGCCAGCGCGGCCACGACCGGCCCGGAAGCGTGGCCGGGGTGGACCGGCGGCTACACCCAGACGATCGAGGGCGACGACCTGATCATCGACGAGGGCGGCACCGCCGATGCCCACCGGGTGATCTCGGGCGTCCACATGATCGGCGGGACCATCCACACCGTGCCGGGTATCCAGTACGTCGACATCATCGGGTGCCTCGTGGAAGGTTGGCAGCCCTCGTTGGGCGGGATCAACCTGTCCTACGGTGACAACTCCTTCTGCAGCATCCAGTACTGCCGCGTCTCAGCGATGAGCGACCAGGACGGCACACCCGAGAGCTACGACAACGTGCGCCTCAACTACGGGCTCAGGGTGTTCGCCGATGACCTGCTCCTCGCCCACAACGAGATCTTCTGGGTGCCCGACGCCATCCAGATCGCCGGGTCCCGCAACCAGATCATCGGAAACTATGTCCACAATTCGACGTTCTGGGACGACGGCGAGGGCGGCGAGGGATCGTCCCCCGGCGGGGACCACAACAACTGCCTGCTGCACAACGGCGGCGTCGTCGACGAGCTCACCATCACCGGCAACACGTTCCTGCTGGACCGCCAGGGCGCCGGGATGGTGCAGACCGGGGCCCTGAGCCTCCAGCAGTCCGCAGAGTTCCCGGGCGCGTACACCAACATCTTCATCGAGCGGAACCGGGTCGCCGGCGGCGGCTACGCCCTCTACAGCGGGTACGAGCCCGCCAAGGAGGGCAACTCGCCGGGGACCAACTTCGTGGTGCGGGACAACGTCTTCAGCACCCGGTACTTCCCCGACTGCGGGTTCTTCGGCCCGGTGACGGGGGCGCAGCCGTGGGGAGAGGACGGCAACACCTGGGAGGGCAACAGATGGGGTGACGGCATCCGCGCCGGCCAGCTCGTGCCCGCCCCGTGATGGGAGGCGACAGTGGCTGTCATCCGCCAGTCCGCGCCCGCACTGTCGCTCACCGTTCTCCCCGAAGCCGGTCTGGACGCCGCCACCGTCCTGGAGTGGGGCTGGCCCGGGCTGGTCCTGGCGATCGGGCCGCCCGGCACGCTGGTGGCCACCAACGCCGAGCTGCCCGTCGCGATCGTCCGGCAGTCGGCGCCCGCGCTCGCCCTGGCCCTCGGCAACCTCGGCACGCTCATGGCGGCCGGGACGCCGCCCGCAGCCGCGGTCGTACGGCAGAGCAGCCCGGCCCTGGCGCTCACGCTGGGCGGCGCCGGGACGCTGGTCACGCTGAGCGTGCCCACCGCCGCGGCGGTGATCCGGCAGTCGGCGCCCGCGCTGGGCCTGGCGCTGGGCGGCGCGGGCACGCTCGTCACGGCGAACGCCCCGGTGGGCGACGTCGCGGTGATCCGGCAGAGCGCCCCGGCGTTCGCCCTGGCGCTGCCGGGCGGCGCCGGCGCGATCGAGGCCGAGGACCTGCCGCCGTGGGACATCTCGCTGGAGCTCGGCGACCCGTACATCGAGTGGGCCGTCGGCGCCGCGTACGTGTGACCCGGGGCGGGGGTGGTCGGGGTGAGGGACCTGGACATCTCGTTCGGGTCGCGGCCGTGGCTGCATCTGCCGTTCACCAAGGTCCCACAGGGGGTGACCCTGACCACGCTGCCGGTGCGGATGGCGATCACGCCGTACACGCAGGCGGGCCCGGCGGGTGGGGATTGGCTGAACGCCGAGTGGACGCCGGGGGCCTCACCGCCCGCGGCGCGGATCCTGATCGGGCCGGGCACCTCCCGGCCGCTGGCGCGTGGGACATACGTGCTGTGGGGCGAGGTGACGGCCTCGCCGACGCTGCTGGTGCTGGAGTCCCGGCGCCTAGTACGGATCACCTGACAAGCGAAAGCCCCCGGCCGGGTGCCGGGGGTGGGGCGTCAGCCGTCGTAGTCGGCCTGGCCGTCCCAGAACTCGCGCTCGCCGAGCGGGTCGAGTTTCGGGCCGCCGCGCCACGACACCGTGGTGCGGGGCGCGGGGTCGTGCTGGGTGCTGGGGTCGGTGGACATTGGGTGTCCTTCCGGTTCAGGCGGCGCGGCGGGCGGCCGGGGCGGCGGCGTCGAGGATGCGGGCGGCGGCGCGGTGGTAGCAGGCGCGGCCCTTGAGCCCGGCGGTGCAGGTGCAGGTCACCAGGTGGACCAGGTAGGTGGTGGAGCCGTTCCCGGAGACGGTGGTGTAGATGCCGGGCCGGGAGGTCCGCAGGATGCCGCCCTGCTCGATCAGCTCCATGGCCTTGTCGATCTGGGCGGGCTTGAAGTCGGCGAGGTCGGCGGCCGCGCGGGCGCGGCGGATCTTGGCGGCGCAGCCGGGGCCGATGCCGTTGGCGATGGACTTGGCGGAGCGGAGGGTCCGGCGGCACTCGCGGCACTCGGTGGTGGTGGGGGTGGAGGTGTCCATCGGGGCGCTCCTTCAAACGTTGTCCTTATTTATGGACAACGTTAGCGCTCTACCGAAACATTGTCCAGTTGTAGGGACAAAAAAAGGCGGACGGTTGGTGACCGCCCGCCTTCCGGGACTCACACGAAACAGCGCTCCCACTGCATCGTCATCGACACCGCCCCGCAGAAGTACGTCGCCGCCCTGCTGGCCACCAGCCCCGACGACCGGTACAACGGCCCGTACCCGTGCGTGTGCAGCCAATGCGCCAACTTGCCCACGCTCTGCATGGCCTGGTTGTACTCCGCCCTGGCCGCCTGCTCGATGTCGGCGCCGTCCGCCACCGCCTGGGCCACCCGGCCAGCATGCGCTGCCACGAGCTGGTTCAGCAGGCGCCAGTCCAGCTGGGCCATCAGCGTCAGCGCCATCTGCGCACCCGCGTTGGTCCGCGTGACCCGGCGCAGATCCGCATCCGCCTGTCTCCCGGCGCGCATCATGCGGTTGATCTCCTTGGCCAGCATCTCCTCGTTGTCAGCCATCCTGCGTAGCCGGGCCAGCTCCTGGGCCGCGTCGCTGGCCCGGGTCGAGGCGTTGACAAAGGTGGTGCGCAGGGCCCGCCGCTGCGCACCCTGAGCGGGCGCTTCGGCGCCGACGGCGCGGAGCAGCTCGCGGAGTTCGTCGGCCGAGCGGCCCCGGGCGGTCTCGGCCGCGCGGTGCCGGTGCTGCTTGACCAGCTCCTCCAGGCGGCCCTGTCCGGCGGCCAGGTCGCGGTGCGCCTGGGACCAGGCGGCGGGCGTGCGGAGATCGATCTGCGGGGCGGCAGGCATGGCAAGCTCTCCTAACATTGTCCGTGTGTATAGACAACGCTAGAGGCAGAGTGAAACATTGTCCAGTTATATGGACAATGTTATGAGCGGGTCCCCCGAGAGCTGAATCCGGCGCCCATCACGACTCGCTCTTCCGCAACGCGGCCACAAGCTCAGGCATGGCCGCCAACGCCTCCCGCACTTTCTCGGGAAGAGCGCTCGTGTCCGCCGCCGACGCCTCCGCGATCAACGCCGCCGCGTGATCCAGATCCACCCCGCGGCGGACCCGGGATGCCGAGTTCCTGCTGCCAGGCGGCCGGCCCCCGCCGGCGCCACGTCCCGGCCGGCCCCTCTCCCACGCGCGCCACTCCTGCTCGCGCTCAGGGAGCCAGCCCCTGACCTCCCTGCCGTCCTCGTCGCCGATCAGCGCATCCGGCTCCGGCGTGGGGTGGCTGTCGGCGTACCGAGTGGTCCACTTGAACACGGTCGCGGTCGGCACGCCGAACCACGCGCCGACCTGCTTGGGGCCCAGATACCTGATCGTCCTCGTCGGCGTGTTCGTCACGGTGACCTCCATAACATTGTCCATGTAACTAGACATGGACAATGTAACGCGCGGCGGCGCCGGCGTCGACCCCACCCCGCGGGGGAGGCATGTCCACCGCCTTCCTGGAACTCGCCGCCAAGAAGGCCGAAGCGCGCTACGGGACCCCCACCCGCCGCTGGGCCACCCCAGGCGAACTCGCCCGAGAGCTCGACCCGAAAACGATCCAGACCCCCGCGCTCGAGATCATCGATAAGGCGCTCGTTGAGGTCGGTGACGGTCACTGCAACCGCCTGATGATCTCGCTCCCCCCTCAAGAGGGGAAATCCGTAAGGATCTCGCGGCGCTTCCCTGAATGGCTCCTCACCCAGAAGCCCGACCTGCGCCTGGCCGTCGTCTCCTACGCCCACAGTGTCGCCCGACGCCACGGCCGTGCCATCCGAGACGACATCACCGGCAAAAGCGACATCCTCGACCTCAAGGTCAACCCCAACTCCTCCGCCGCCCACGAATGGGAACTCGCCGGCCACGACGGCGGCGTCTACTGCGTCGGCATCAAAGGCAGCTTGACCTCACGCCCCGTCGATGGCCTGATCATCGACGACCCGTATAAGGACGGCGAGCAGGCCGACTCCGACGCGTGGCGCGAAACCGTACGCGACTTTTGGACCGAAGTCGCGATCCCGCGCCTCGGCCCCGGCGCGTTCGTCGTCGTCGTCCAGACCAGGTGGCGAGATGACGACCTGACCGGCTGGCTGAAAGCCGAGGACACCAAAGGGCGCTGGCAGGTCATCAACATCCCCGCCCAAGCCGACCACGACCCGAACAAGGGCGAGACCGATCTCCTGGGCCGAGCGCCGGGCGAGTATTTGCGCTCCGCCCGAGGACGCAGCGTCGACGAGTGGGAGACCAAGAAGCTCGAGGTCGGCTCCCGCACCTGGACCGCCCTCTACCAAGGGCGCCCATCTCCGGCCGAAGGCGGGATCTTCCACCGCATCTGGTGGCATCTGTACAACACGCCCCGATGGGTCGTCCGTGGCGACGGATCCCACTGGGCGATCAACCCCGACGAGGTCATCCTGTCCTGGGACATGGCCTTCAAGGACCTCGACTCCTCCGACTTCGTCGTCGGCCAGGTATGGGCCCGATGGGGCCTGCAGGTCTACCTACTCGACCAGGTCCGTGACCGCATGTCCTTCGTGGAGACGCGCAAAGCGGTCCGCATGCTCGCGGCTAAGTGGCCCCAGGCCACCTTGAAACTGGTAGAAGACAAGGCCAACGGCACCGCCGTGATCAACTCCCTCCGCCATACAGTGGCTGGGCTGATCCCCGAAGAGCCTCACGGGACCAAGATCGCACGCGCCTCCGCGATCGCCCCGTTCGTCGAGGCCGGCCAGGTCTTTCTCCCCTCCCCGGAACTCGCCCCGTGGGTCGGCGCGTACATCGAAGAGACCGCCAGCTTTCCCCGCGGCTCCCACGACGACCAAGTCGACGGCATGTCCCAGGCCATCAACCGCCTGCTCCTGGCCCCTCTTCTCGCCGGCGACCTCATCGTCGAGGCCGACGACCTCGACGATGACCTGGACGGCCACGAGATCAGCCCCTACTGATCAGTGAGGGGGCGTTCGTGGGGATCGCCGCCCGCCTACAGGAGGCTTACTACCGGTTCACCGGCCGGGCCGAGCTCGCCGAGGTGAAGCGTGCCTATCGCTTGACGGTCGAGCACCTGCAGGAGTCCGTCGCCGGCCTCGAGGCACGCGCCTACGAGCCGGGCTGGCAGCTCATGACGGCCCACGCCGAGCAGGAGTTCACCCGCGCAGGCCTCAAGCAGATCTCCTCCGTGAACCGTGTCATGGCGATCAAGAACCCGCTGATCAAGCGCGGCATCGCGCTGCGCACCGCCTACGTCTGGGGCCAGGGCGTCCAGGTCTCAGCCCGGGCCGCCGGGAAGAAGAGCGGCCCACGGCGCCGCGGGCAGCAGGACGTCAACTCGGTGATCCAGGCGTTCATGGACGATCCCGGCAACCGCCGGGTCTTGTTCAGCCAGCAGGCCCACGAGGACCTCGAGCGCGCCCTCGGCACCGATGGGAACCTGTTCTTCGCGGGGTTCACCAACCCGCGCACCGGCCGGGTGCAGGTCCGCATCGTGCCGTGGGACGAGATTTCCGATGTGATCAGCAATCCCGACGACGCGTCCGAGGTCTGGTTCTACCGCCGGTCCTGGACGACCCCGCAGGGCGGCACGCAGGAGGCGTACTACCCGGCGATGGGCTACTGGCCCAAGGTTCGGCCACGGGTCATCGGGTTCCGCGGCATCGGTGACAGCGCCGTGCTCCCCATCCAATGGGACTCCCCGATCAAGCACGTCGCCGTTAACAGCCCGCTGCACTGGAAGTGGGGCCTCGGCGACGTCTACGCCGCGGTCGACTGGGCGAACGCCTACCGCGAGTTCCTCACCGACTGGGCCCGTCTGGTCAAAGCGCTGAGCAGGTTCGCGTGGCGCCTCACCTCCCGCGGCAGCAAGCAGGCCGCAGCCAAGGCCAAGGTCGCGTCCGCGCCTAGCACTGACCCGCTGACCGGCGAAGCCCGCTTCGCCGGCGCCACAGCGCTCATGTCGCCCGACATGGCACTGGAGGCCATCCCTAAGTCCGGCGCCACGATCGACTCCGAATCCGGCCGGCCACTCGCCGCGATGACCGCCTCAGCGCTCGACGTCCCGGTCACCATGCTCCTCGGCGACCCCGGGACGACCGGCGCCCGGGCCGTGGCCGAGACACTCGACCAGCCGACCGAGCTGGCCATGACGATGCGCCGCGAACTGTGGGCGGACTTCATGCGCGACCTGTTCGGCTACGTCATCGACCAGGCGGTCAGGGCACCCGACGGGCCACTGAAGGGTGTTGTCCGGCGCGAACCCGACGGCCGCGAGGTCATCGAGCTCGCAGGGAAGACCGACCGCACCATCGACATCACCTGGCCGAGCCTGGACTCGATCGACGCCGGGCAGATCGTGAAGGCGATCGTGGAGGCCGATGGCACGCAGTACCTGCCGCCGCTGATCGTAGTCCGGCTGCTGCTGCAGGCCCTCGGGGTGCGCGACGTCGACGAGATCCTGGCCACCCTCACCGACGACCAGGGCCGGTTCCTACGGCCGGACGGCGCCGGCGGCGGGTCCGGGCAGGCGGCCGCAGACGCCTTCCGCCAGGGGCAGGATCCGGCGGCGGCGTTCGGCGGCGGAGATGCCTCACCCCCAGCCCCGGCCGACGAGGACACCCCGGAGGAGGATCTGGTGCAGAGCCGCCTGAGCGGGGACAGCGCACAGCTGGTGCCGGCGTGATCGAGGCGCCACCCAGCCTGGACCAGCGACAGCAGGGTGAGGCCTGATCATGGCGCTGCACATCGTGCCCGTAGCCGAGTCCTCGCGTCACACACCATCACCGAGCTGCGCCTGTCGCCCCGCCCATAAGCGGGTGGTGCACGACGGTGTTCGCCGCATGGCGATCGTGCACAGGCGAGGGGGCAGGGGTGGCGATCACCGAACGGACCCTGGCCCTGGTCCGGGAGATGCGCGCGAACCTCGACCGGATCGTTGACGACCAGACCCGGGCCACCACCAAGGCGTGGGTGCGCGCGTGGGACGAACTTATCTCCGCGTTCAACGCCGCCGCCGACGAGCTCATCACGTCGGCCGTCGGCGGCCAGTGGCCCTCGCGCCGCCAAATCGCCCGCGCCGGCCGTACGCAGCGGGCGCTCGACCTGGCCGCACGCAGCCTCGCCGAGCTCGCGCTCAAGGCCAGCAGCGACGTCGCCCAGGCTGCGTGGCAAGCCGTCTGGCTCGCGGTCGAGGCCACCCTGCCGATCCTGCGCTCCCAGATGCCCACCAGCCCCCGGGCGCAGGCTGGGATCCGGTGGGACCGGCTCGACGAGGCGGCCGTCGAGGCCATCGTCAAGCGCACCACCCAGCAGATCACCGCCCGCCACCGGCCCCTCGCCGCAGACGCCACCGAGGCGATGCGCCGGGAACTCATCCGCGGGGTGGTCGTCGGGGACAACCCTCGCGACGCGGCCCGCCGCATGGTGAAACGCTGCGAAGGCGCGTTCAACGGCGGCTTGGCGAGGGCCACGAACATCGCCCGCACCGAGATGCTCGACGCGCACCGCGCCGGCGCCCAAGCCGCCCAGGACGCCAACGCCTCCACCCTCGCCGGATGGGTGTGGACAGCCGAGCTCACAGCACGCACGTGCGCTTCATGCTGGGCTCAGCACGGCAGGGTCCACCCGCTCGAGGAACCGGGCCCGCTGGATCACCAGTCCGGCCGCTGCGCCCGTACCCCCAAGACCAAGACGTGGCGCGAGCTCGGCATCGACCTTGACGAGCCCGAGGACGTCATCCCCGACGCCCGGGCCGCGTTCGCCACGCTGTCCCGCGCCGAGCAGCTCGCCATCCTCGGGCCCGCGCGGCTCGGCATGCTCGAGGACGGCGAGATCAGCTGGGAGCAGCTGACCACCCGCCGGAGTACCGACGGGTGGCGCGACTCCTACCACGTGACCCCGCTCGCAGTGCTGAACCGCGGCTGACCGCTACGGCAGCGGAATGTTGATCCAGCCCTCCTGCTGGTCCCACTTCAGCCGCAGCTCTCTGGGGGCGTCGATCTGGTACGCCGAGGTGATGGTGAACGACACCGAGGCGTGCGCCTCGATCACCGCTCCCTCGGGAAGTCGGCGCGCCAGGTCCTGGAACGGCGCCCCATCGGCCGTCACCCCGGTCGCCCTCGACCTGCCGACGTTACGCAGCACATACTCGCTGCCCCTGCTACGGGTGATGATCCACTCGATGGTGCTGGTGCTCATGATCACGTACTCCTGTGTCTCGACTCCGAGTCGCATTCGCGCCACCTCGCGCGACGTCCGGATCGCCGCCTCGAACTAGCAACGCGGCGAACGGTACACATCGCCGGCCTTAACGTCCCCGCCTGCCGATCCGGCCGGGGCAATCCCCGAGACGGAGGGGCCGTGTCGAACCCTGACCTGCTGAAACTGCTCGCGATCATCCTGCTCGGCGCGGCCTCGGTCTTCGCCATCACCCGGAAATCCTGGGTCGCGGCGCTGGTCTGCGCCGCCGGCGTCTGCCTTCTGCTCGCTGGCCACCCGCTCCTTCACTTCTGACCCTTCGAGGACTGACCATGCCCGAACGGCAGCTCCTGGCGGCGGCCGCCCACGCACATCTGCCTGCGGATCCCGCGGCGATCCAGGAGCACCTTCCCGGCCGTCACGACCAGAGCAGTCATGCGAGGAAAGGCCGCGGCACGTCATCGGCAGGCGCCACCAGTACGGCAGGCGGCAAGCCCTCGGCGCCCCGCCGCCCGGCATCCGGTGGCAGCTCCGGCAGCGGGACCCGCGCCGCAGGCCCGGCGCCCGCCAAGGACACCAAGACGCCCGCCAAGCAGACCACGGCGCCCGCGCGGGACAAGAAGTGGCTGAACGACCACTACGGAGAATGGCGCGACAGCCTGTCCCCGGCGCAGGACAGGGCCCTCGGCTTCTACCAGTCCCCGGGCTTCGCGTTGATGAACGGGCAGCTCAGAGGCCTCGACAAGGCCGACATCAAGGCCAGCGTCAGCTTCAACGACGCAGATCTGGCCCGCGCCGCGAAGGCCAGCAAGGACCTGAAGGCGGCCATCCGGAAAGCACCGCCCCTCACCGAGGCCATGACGGTGTACCGGGGATTCTCGGCTGACCAATTCGGTGACCTCAAGGCCGGCCAGATGGTGTCCGACCGGGGATTCGTCTCGACGAGCATCACGCCGGATGTCGGCTCGGTGGGCCAGGTCGCGCGGCAGGCGACCGCTGAGATCACGCTCCCGGTGGGCACCAAGGCCGCCGCCGGATCCACCCGGGAAATGATCCTGCCGCCCGGCAGCAAGTTCCGCGTCCTCGACGTCTCCGACCGCAATGGCACGCCTCACGTCAGGATGGAGATGATCTTGTGAGCGACCGGTTTGCTTGGCAGGCAGACGAACTGCTCCTGGACGGCGGCGTGGAGGAGACAGCGCCGGGGGCCTTCGAGCCGGGGCTGGAGCGGCAGCTCCTGACCGAGGCCACGGCCGGCTTCGGCGCCATCCAGCAGACCCAGGCCATCCCCGGGCGGCGCCGGGTACTGCTCATCCAGCCAGGGTGGGGCTCCTCCGGGTACTACAGCGAAGCCCTGCTCAAGCGCGACGGTCCGAAGACGTGGCCGGCGGGCACGCAGAACTTTGTCAACCACCCCACTGCCTCCGAAGAGGCCGAGCGGCCCGAACGTGCCGTCGAAGACTGGGCGTCCGTGTTGATCACCGACCCGGTATGGGACCCGGTCGAGCGGGGACTGGTCGCCGAGGTGCAGATCTTCCCGCAGTGGCAGTGGCTCCTCAACGAGGAGTTCCTCAAGCAGGTCGGCCTATCCATCCGGGCGACCGGCACGGTCGAGTTCGGCGAGGCCGAGGGCCGGGAAGGGCCGATCGTCACCTCGCTCGCGGAGGGAATCTCAGTCGACTGGGTGACCAAAGCCGGAGCCGGTGGCCGGGTGCTGCAGCTGATCGAGTCGGCGCGGGAAGCCCTTGTGGAACGCCAGTACGATCGTGCGTCCGATGGGCGTTTCGGGCACGTCCCCGGCAATCATGGCCATTCAGGGAAGTCGGACGGCGGCGATTCGGGCGGTGGCTCGCGTGACGGCGGGCCACCCAAGGGTGGGAACGACTCACCCATCACCCTGCGGATCTCAAGCGGCGACCCCGAGGTCGACGCCAAGCGGGTGGCCGCACTTCAGGCCAAGTTAGACAAGATCGACAGGGACAACGCGGCGAAGGCGGCGAAGGCGGCCGAGCGCACGCGCACCGGCGCCGTCGACGACAACGCGGTCAACCGCCGAGCCTATGTTCCCCGTGCCGCAGCCTTCGACGACCGCGACGACGCCATGACGACGACGGTCACCTACGAGGAAATCCCGACCAAATCCGGCAACCTCATCGCCTACCGGGTGGCGGGCAACAACGACCACACCTATGTCAAGAGCGGCGACCAGACCGTCGTCCTCAACGACGGCGAAATCGAAGAGATCGAACGTACTGTCGACAACCCTTTGGGGCAGGGCGGCGAGGACGACGAGAACGAAGGCAGCGATGGGCCTCTGGTCGGACCCGACGGCTACCACTTCGGGTCCGTCGCCCACGCCGGAGGCAGAGGCAACCGGATGGCCGTCAACATCGACGGTGAGCCCGCTTTCGAGCTTTCCCCGAAGGAAGCCCGCGACCTCCTCAAGGCGCACGAGGGCATGCGGAATTCCCGGCGGCTCATGGCCGGCAACGACGCGGTCGACCTGATCAGCGACAAGCACGGCGGCGTCACGCTGAGAACCAAGGGCGAAGACGGCAAGGCGACCAAGGTGAAACTCCGCCCTTCCAGCGCGGAGCGCCTCACGAGCGCCATCAGCGACCTCAACGACGGCATCGAGGGCGAGCCTCTGAAGGTCAAAACCTCGGACGGTACGTTCGTCGCCGCACGGAACGGTGAGGGTGAGGACGCCGTCATGACGCTCACCCTCCCTAGCGGACAGACGCTCATCTTCGACTCCCAGGAACAGCAATGGGAGCTCCAGGGCGCACTCGTGGATGTGCTCAACGAGTCAGAGAGGCGCGGCACGGGCGGCGCCGGGACAGTCCCCCTCCGGGAGGCCCGCAATGTCGGCGCCTGGCTGGAGTCCCGGCTGCACCTGTCGTTTACGCAGCTCACCGACGACATGTACGGCGACGGGCGGCTCACCCGGGAGGAACGGATCGCCCTGTCGGGTGCGATCGGGGACGCCTTGGCCGCCTTCACTGGCCGGGTGGAGGCCGACCAGCCGCAGCTGTACCAGCGCGGCCCCTACGACGACCCCGGCACCGCGGTGACGGAACCCACCCAGCTCGGCGAGGCCGAGCTGACCGCCAACGACCTGCGTGACGCCCTGTGCACCGCACTCAAGGCGGTGCACGGCGGCAAGGACGTGTGGGTCTGGGAACGCGACCACACCGACTCCTGGGTCGTGTTCACCGTCGAACCCTCAGCGGAGTCCGGCCAGTCCGGCACGCCCGGCCTGTACCAGCAGACCTACACCGTCGACGCCGACACCCGCGCCATCACCCTCACCGGCGAACCCATCGCGGTCACCGCGACCACGACGTACACGCCGGCCCCCAAGTCCAGCGACGAGGGCGCCACGGCGGCCGTCGCGGAGAACGACCCGGGCACCGCGCCCACCCCCACCCCCCAGAAGGAGAGCGAGATGCCCGAGCTCACCGAAGAGCAGGCGCAGCAGCTGGTCGAAGCCGCAACCGCCAGCCTGACCACCCGGCTCGAGGAGGCCATGAACCGGCTCACCACGGCCGCCACCCAGATCGAGACCCTCACTGAGCGGGTCGACCGCGCTGACGCCCGCGCGGCCGCGTCCGACGCCGAGACCCAGCGGCTGCGCAACGACAACGCCGCCCGCGCGGCGGTGACCGAGGCGCTGAGGGACAGCAGCCTGCCGGCTCGGTCCCACACCCGGGTCACCACGGAGGTGTGCCGCGACCTGCCGACCCTGGAGAACGGCGACCTCGACACCGCCGCGCTGACCGAGTCCATCACCGCGGCGATCAACGGCGAACGCAGCTACGCCGCCGGGCTGCTGGAGGACAGCGGCGTCGGCCACGTCCGCGGCCTGGGCGAATCCCGCGACACCAAGCCCAAGCCGGAGGTCGACCCCGCGGTGATCACCGCGCTGGAGGAGTCCTACCAGGCCCGCGGTTTCACCCCCGAAGCGGCGCGGGCCGCGGCCCTCGGCCGCCCCTGACCTGAAAGGAAACCCCTGATGGCGACCAACATCCTGTTCGAGGACGGCGACCAGCTGCGCCTCGTCTGCTCCGCCCCCGCCACTCCGAACTCCGGGGACCCGGTGCTGGTGGGCCAGCTTCCTGGCGTCGCGCTCACCAAGGAGGACTCGGCCGGCTACACCACCGTCAAGCTCAACGGCGTCGCCGAGCTGCCGGTGAAGGGCGAGACCACGACCAACGCGGCCGTCACCTACGGCGACGTCCTCTACTACGACTCGGGCGTGATCAACAAGGACTCCACCAACGGGGTCCGATTCGGATACGCGCTCGGCGCGGTCAACTCCGGCGCCACCACCAAGATCCCCGTCAAGATCGGCTACTGAGGAGCCCGCCCCCATGACCGCCACCCTGTTCGAATCGGCCGTCAACCGTATCGACGCCAACGCGTTCGAGATCCAGGAGACGTTCGGCGGGCTGCGCCGGGTGTCCCCCGGTAGCCAGCGCAGAAGCCCCCAGTACATGGCCCGGCTGCTCGAGGTCGAGCAGTTCATGGACGAGATCCGCACCGGCCGCCGCCACGTGAACCACTTCAGCGAGGCCATGAGCACCAGCGACTTCCCGCTGATGTTCGCCGACTCCCTCGACCGGCAGCTGTACGCCGCGTACGAGGGGATCACGCCCGTCTGGCAGAACTACGCCCGGGCGGCGACCGTCAACTCCTTCCTCACGGTGAAGCGGTTCGCCACCAGCGGTATCCGCGGCCGACTCAAGAAGGTCAACGAGCTCGCCGAGTTCGAACGGCGCTCGCAGTCCGAGAAGGTCTACGAGTACGGCGTCGACAAGTACGAGGCTGGCTTCGCGCTCAGCTGGGAAGCCATGATCAACGACGACCTCGACGCATTCGTGCGGCTCCCGCAGGACCTGGCTCAGTCCGCCACGGACTCCGAGGACGCGTTCGTCACCGAGCTGTTCTGCGACAACTCCGGCCCGCACGCCTCGCACTACACCGTCGACAACAACAACATCCTCACCGGCAACCCGCCTCTGAGCCGCGACAGCCTGCAGGCGGGCATCACCCTGCTGATGAAGCGCAAGGACGAGCGCGGTAACCCGATCGCCATCAGGGGCGTGCGACTGGTCGTCGGCACCGGCCTGCTGCTCACCGCGCAGGAGATCATCGACACCAGCGAGTACCACGTCGTCGACGGGACCGGCAACGTCCGCGTCATCCGGGGCAACGGTGTGGCCGCCGGCCTCACGATCGACCACAACAACTGGATCGACTCGATCGCCACCACGGCGAACGCGGACACCTCCTGGTGGCTGTTCGCTGCCCCCAGTGGTGTGCGCCCGGCGCTGGAGTTCGGCCGGCTGAGGGGGTACGAGGCGCCGGCGCTGTTCGAGAAGGTTCCCGACACGCGTCGGATCGGTGGCGGCGAGGAGCCGTACTCCTTCGACACCGAGGCCAGCGAGAAGAAGATCAAGCACGTCTACGGCGGGACCTTCGTCGACGAGCGCATGACCATCGCGTCCAACGGCTCCGGCTCCTGACCATGGGGCTTCCCCCGGAACTCGCCCTCGACAGGCTCGACCGGCCGATTCACCGGCAGGACAAGTACCTGGCAGCCATGTGCTACCTGCTCACCGATCTCAACGGGCTGCTGGAGCAGATCCGCGACCGGCTCCCCGAACCCACTAGTACGGCGCCCGAGGGCGGCACAGTGGAGCTGAGGGAGCCGGTTTCCCCGGGGGAGCCGGTTCCATCGAGCGAGAGAGGGCTGGTCCGCCAGGCGGATGCCGCCGAACCGGCCCCGGACGTGGCCCCCCGGAAACCCGCCAGCACGGCGCGTCCCCGCAGGTCCACGACCAAGGCCTCCCGCAGCCGAACGGCAACCAAAAAGGAGGAGGTGCCCGATGGCAGCGCCTAGGGCCAAGTACTACGGCGACAAGCCGCAGCCCATCACCGTCCTGAAGGGCACCGCGACCCTGGACTTCCCCAGCATCGCGGCCGCCACCAGCGCCGAACTGACCATCACCGTCACCGGCGCCGCGGTGGGGAACGCTGTCGCGCTCGCCCCCCCGGCGACGCTCACCGCGGGCCTGGTGGCCTTCGGCCGGGTCACGGCGACCAACACCGTCACCGTGCGCCTGGCCAATGTCACCGCCTCGGCAATCGACCCGGCGTCGGCCACCTGGGGCGCGTCGGTCATTCAGACCTGACATGCCGATCGACTACACCACCCCGGTCGGCAAGGTCCGGCTGCTCATCCCGGACACCGACCCGGTGACCCAGCTGCTCAGCGACCCCCAGATCGAGGGGTTCCTCGCGATCGAGGGCGGCGACGTCAAGCGCGCCGTAGCCCAGGCCCTCGACGCGATCGCGTCGTCCGAGGCGATGATCTCCAAGAAACTCACGATCGATGGCCGCTCGACCGACGGGCCGGCGGTAGCCGCCGAGCTCCGTGCCCGAGCGGCCGAACTTCGCCGGCAGGTCGACGCCGGAGAAGGCGACGACTCGGTGGGTTTCGACGTGGTGGACTTCGATCCGATGCTCGGCATCCGGGGCTACCAGGGATCCTCGCTCCTGCACTGACGGGAGGCTCGAGGTGCCGTTCGCAGGGCATACGCCGATCCATCAGCGCTGGTCGGAGTTTCATCGGCCGGTGGCTACCGGCACCCAGACCGGGGCGTGCCGTATCACCCGCCGAACCGGCAGCGCCGGAACTCTCGGCGGGGACCTGGTCTGGCACCCCGGGACCACGCGCGTCACCGTCTACACCGGCACCTGCCACATCGCGCCCCCCAACCCCGTCGGCTACCAGAACGTCGGTGAACGCCGCACCGGCACCACCGACTACCAGGTCGCCATCGCGTCGGATGCCCCCGAGATCCTCGACGGCGACGACGTCGAGGTCCTGGCGGCCGAGGACTCCGAGCTGGTCGGCCGTCACCTGCGGGTGACCAGCGCGCTCGGCGACGGCGGCACCCAGCAGTGGGAGCGGCTGCTGACCTGCGTCCAGGACACCACCAACCGGGAGCAGTGATGGCGGAGATCGAGTTCGACGAGGTCATCACCCACTTTCGGCGCATCGAGAAGGCCACGGCCGAGGTCCTGACCAAGAGCGTCCTGATCGTGGAGAAGACCAGCCACAACACCGTCGCCTATGCCCAGGGCCTGGTGCGAGTCGACACCGGGAACCTGCGCAGCACGATCGGGGCCGACCTCGACGGCGACGGCATGGGGTTCGAGGCCGGGCCGACGGCCGAGTACGGGGCGGACGTCGAGTACGGGACCCGGCCACATGTGATCAGACCCAGTCAGAAGAAGGCCCTGTTCTGGGAGGGCGGTGAGCACCCGGTGCGCAAGGTGAACCACCCGGGGACCGCGCCGCAGCCCTACATGCGGCCTGCGTTCGACCGGGCGACGCGGGAGTTCGACGCGGCCATCGACGCGGTCGTCCGGGACGCGTTCTCATGACGGTCAGCGCCCCGGCGCCGGCCGCGCCTCACACCGACGCGTTCAAGGCGGCGCTCCTCGCGGCCGATATCGCTGTCGACGTCGCCGTCGCCCCAGCCGGCGCGGGCTGGCAGGGAGAGCCGGACGACTCGGCGTTCGTGCCTTACGGCGTGCTGTTCCCAAGCCCTGGCCACACAGACGGCGACCTGTCCGACCCGAACACCTACTTCGACTACGAGGTACAGCTCACCGTCGTGGGGGCCACCGCGGGGCAGGCCGAACGCCTGCTGGATCTGGTCAAGGCCACGCTCGTCGGCCGCCAACTGGCGGTGACCGGCCGCAACTCCTACCGGGTGCAGCTCGAGGAGGGCGGCCGGCCGCTCACACGCGACGAGACGGTCCAGCCGCCTGAGTACTACTCCAGCGTCCTGCTCAGCCTCCGCACCGGCCCCGCCTAACCCGCCACCCCTCCCCTTTCTTTCGTCTGCCCGGCACACCCAGGTGCGCGGGCTTTTTCGCATGCCTGGAGGAGCCCCTCGTGGCCACACGCGACATGCAAACCCCGAGCCCGGGCGGCACGCAGCTGACCTTTTACAGCGCCGCGTCGGGCGACAAGATCCGCGGTCTGCGGAACAAGCCCGGCCGGATGTTCGTCAACAACGCTTCCGGCGGCTCGATCAACATCACCTTCTCCCCGCCCGGCAGCACCAGCTACGGGTCCACCAACCCCACCAAGGTCGTCCCCTGCGCCGCCGGCGCGATCACCGAGATCACGCTGCTGCCCGAGTACCGGGACGCGACCGACGGCTACAACATCGCGGTCGCCTGGTCTGCGACCTCCAGCGTGACGTGGGCGGTGAGCCGCTGATGGCGCGCCGCATGATCCCGGTCCGCAACAAGGAGACCGGCCTGACCGCGCTGGTGTCCGCGCGGGCCTTCCGCTACTTCGCCGACTCCCACGAGCGGACCGACGAGACCAGCGACGCCCCGCCCGAGCAGGCCTCGACGGTTCAGGACGCCCCCCAGGAGCCGGGTCCGCAGGACACCGCCCAGCCCACCACCAAGTCCCAGCGCCGCGCCGCGGCCGCCGACCCCAAGGAGTAGCCGATGGCCGGCGCAGACCTTCTCGGCGATGGCAACGTCAAGGCGACCTTCGCCCTGACGATCGCCGACATCGAAAACCCCACCGCGAGCGAGCTGAACGCGGGGGTCGACCTGCAGGAGTACATCACCAAGACCGGGCTCGACATCCAGCCCGACCAGGCCAGCGTCGACAACACCGCGCTCGCGTCCCGTACCGAGACCGAGGACGCCGGCACGGTGTCCTACAAGATCGAACTGACGTGCAAGCGCAAGCAGGTCGCGCTCGAGGACATCGCCTGGAACACCCTGGCGGACGGCCAGCTCGGCTACCTCGCGGTGCGGCGCAACCTGCCGCACGAGACCGCGTGGGCTGCCGGGCAGGACGCCGAGATCCACCCGGTCCGGTGCGGCCGCCCGAACATGCAGCCGCCTGAGCTCAACACGCCGCAGGTCTTCAAGAGCAAGCTGTTCAACCACTCCGAGTCGGCGCCCGCGGCGGAGGTGGCGGCGTGACAGAGATGAAGGTCGAGGACATCCTCGGGCAGCTCAAGCGGCCTGAGAAGTCGGTTCCGCTGTGTCTGCGGGCGGACCTGCAGGCGGAGTTCGACGAGCTGGAGAGGAAGCTGCGTGCCGCGCAGCAGGCCCCCGACTCGGACTCGCTGGCCGGCAGCGGGTCTGTGGCCCGGCAGATCGCCCAGGACATCGAGGCGCTGCGCGCGAAGATGCGGAAGCACATCGTCGACATCCGGCTGCGTGCCCTGACGCGGAAGGAATGGTCGGACCTGATCAAGCGGCACCCGCCGCGCAAGGGTCACTCGGACGACGTCAACGTCAACGGCGAGACGTTCGGGATCGCGGCGCTGGCCGAGTGTGCGCAGTCGCCGAAGATGACCGAGGCGCAGGCCGGGGAGCTGGTCGACGCGATGACCCACGGCCAGTGGGAAACCCTGTACAACGCCGTGCTGAGCCTGAACGCGGGGTCGGTGGATGTCCCTTTCTCCGTCGCTGCATCCGTGCTGGTGGGCGACATGCCGAGGAGTTAGAGCTCGCCGCGGCATACGGGATTCCGCGGTCCAAGCTGCTGGGCCGGGAGCCCATGGAGACGACGACCTTCCACTACGACGCCGCCGGGCTGCTCACGCACACCGTGACCGTCCGCGAGCCGGAGTGGCTGGAAGACGACGTCGCCTGGGCCCTGGCCTGGCGGCAGGAACAGGCCGGCAAGTGCCCCGGGTGCGGGCTGCAGCTGGAGGAGACCACGAATCCCGCCAACGACGGCCGGTATGTGGTTCCACTGCCGGTGCGCTGTTTCGCCTGCACTCCGATCGCGGAGGCGCACACGATCTACGCGAAATCCCCACCCGGGCTGCTGATCCACGCGGAGCTCCCCGAGGGCGCCGAGTAGGCCTACTGCACGGGGTAGGTGAAGACGGCGAGCAGGATGGCGATGATGCCGAGGGCCAGCCCTGCGATGGCGGTGCCGCGGGTGACCGCGCCGTTCCTGGCGACGAACAGACCGGTGATGCCGCAGACGGCGGAGATGATCCCCAAGATCACATCGAGTCCGTTCGCGGCGGGCACGAAGAGCAGGACACAGCTGATGATTCCCAGGACCAGCGCAGCGGTGCCGAGGCCGTTACTGGCCGGCGCCCCGCGGTGCGACGCCGGTGGGCTGGGCGGCGGTGCGGTGTGCTGCGGATACCCCTGCGGTGCCGGCTGCTGGGGGTAGGCAGAGTGATCGGGTTCGGGAATGTACGGCTGGCTCATGTGTGGCTCCCGGTCGCAGGGCGGTTATGCGGCCCCCCGGCCCGCACCGATGAAGATGACACGTTCCCGACACAGCCGGTTGGCAAATCGCCCCAGATTGTTACCTGAGTGACAGATGAGGCGGGGGTGGTCCGCTGTGACCGACCGCACCGTCGTTACCAGGCTTCGTCTCGATGTGACCCAGTTCGTGGCCGGCGAAAGCAAGGTCAAGGGCAGTCTCGGTGATCTGAACAGGCAGTTCGCGCAGAGCGCGGGGGCTGCGGAGGGATTCCGGAAGAAGCTCGAGTCGGCGTTCAAGGCCCTCCCGAAGATCAAGCTCGATGCGGATTCCAGCCCAGCTGAGGTCAAGGTCGCCGAGCTACGCGCCAAGCTGCAGACCCTCGCGGCCCAGAAGATCGGGGTCGACCTCGACCCCAGCGCCGCGCTGCTCCAGATGGATCAAATCCAGCGCGAACTGGAGGAGATCGAGCGGCACACCAGCTTCGAGGTCCGGGCCGACGTCGGCCGCGCGCTGGCGGAGCTGGAGTCGGTGGTCCGCGAGGCTCAGCGGCTCGACGACACCACCGTCCAGGTAGACGTCGAGGTCGGCGGCGGGGCGTTCGCGGAGAAGCTGCGGGCCCAGGTCGAGGCCGCGGCCCGGTCGCTGCCGAAGATCCGCCTGGATGCGGACTCGACTCCGGCGCAGGTCAAGGTCGCCGAGCTGCGGACCCGCCTGGACACCCTGGCGGGCAAACGCATCGGGATCGACATCGACGCCGCGGCCGCGCTGGCGGAGATGGCGGCGGTCCGCGCTGAGCTGGAGCAACTGGATGGCGACTCGGTCACCATCGACGTCCGGGCCGACGCCGCGGCGGCCGCGGCCGCGCTCGCGGCGGTCAGCGGCGAGGTTTCCAGGCTGGACGGCCGGTCCGCGACGGTGCGGGTCGGCGCGGATGTGGCGGGCGCGCTGGCCGGGATCGCCACGGTGGCCGCCGCGCTGGCGTCGCTGCCGGCGGCGACGGTGGCTTTGGCGGGCGCGGCCGGGCTGGGTGCGGCGTTCGGGGCCGCAGGCGCGGGTGCGCTGGGTTTCGCGGCTGTGGCCGTACCGTCCTTGGGCCGGGTGAACGAGGCCCTCAAGCAGACGGAATCCGCTGCGGGTGGCGCGGGTGGTGCGACCAAGTCGCTGGCGCAGGCGCAAGCCGAGGCGGCGTCGCGGGCTCTTGGGCTGGCGGAAGCGCAGAACCGTGTGCGGGATGCCGCGGTCGCGGTCGCGCAGGCCAAGCGTGCCCTGAAGTCCAGCATCGACGACGTCACCCGCGCCCAGGAGGACGAGCGCCGCGCCGCCGAGGACCTGGCGCGGGCCGTCGAGGACAGCGCCCGCCGCCACGCGGAGGCGTTGCGGCAGGTCGGGGACGCGGAGCGTTCCGTACGTGACGCCCAGGCCGATGCGTTGCGCGCCCAGCAGAACCTCAACGACGCCCGTCAGCAAGCGGTCCGCGACGCCCAGGACCTGGCCAGCCGCCTGGCGAACACCCAGATCGACCAGCGGCAGGCCGTGCTCGACCTCAGCGATGCGCAGGCCCGGCTGAACGCCACCCTGGCCGATCCGCGGGCCACGGCCGCCCAGAAGGAACAGGCGCAGATCAACTACGACCGCGCCCAGCGGCGTATCGAGGATCTGCGGCTCCAGGTGCAGCGACTGCAGGCCGAGCAGGCCGAGTCCGACCGGGTCGGAGTCGAAGGCTCCAAGCGGGTCCAGGACGCCAAGGACGCCCTGGCGCAGGCGAACGAGCGGGTGCTGCAGGCCGAGCAGAAGCTGGTCGACGCCCAGGCGAACGTCGCGCGCGTCGCTCAGGAGAACGCACGCCGGGTCGCGGACGCGCAGCGGCAGCTGGCCGATTCGCACCGCCGGGTCGCTGAGGCGCAGGAGAAGGTGATCAGCGCCCAGGAGCGGCTCGCGAAGACCCAGCGTGACGAACTGGTTGCGGCGCA
Organism: Sphaerisporangium aureirubrum; assembly: GCF_042658925.1. Taxonomy (NCBI): domain Bacteria; kingdom Bacillati; phylum Actinomycetota; class Actinomycetes; order Streptosporangiales; family Streptosporangiaceae; genus Sphaerisporangium; species Sphaerisporangium aureirubrum. The sequence goes on along the minus strand of NZ_JBHSRF010000007.1, from coordinate 25,598 downwards.
GCGGCTCAAGCTGGAGCGGCTGCAGGCCAAGGCCGCGCTGGACAAGGTAGGCGGCGCGGCCGGTGGCGCGGCGTCCAAGATGAACGAGCTGTCCAAGCGGGAGAGAGAACTCGCCCGGGACGTCAAAGACTTCCAGGACGCCTACCTGGAGTGGCAGCGGCAGCTGCAGCCTGACGTGTTCCCGGTGATCTCCGAGGGCCTGGACATCATCGAGGGGCAGCTGCCCCGGATCAGTCCGCTGGTACGGACCGCGGGCCGGTCGTTCCTCGATTTCGAAGAGGACGCCAGCGAGGCCCTGGAGAAGCCGATCTTCGACACGCTGCTGTGGAACCTCAACACCGCGATCCCCGGAGCGGTCAGCGGCCTAGGCGCGAGCTTCCTCAACGTGATCACCGGGGCGGCCGGCGTCGTGAACGCCTTCCTGCCGTTCGCGCCGACTGTCGTGGGCGGTATCGAGGCTGCGTCGAAGCGGTGGGCAGAGTGGGGTACTCAGCTGCAGAACTCGCCCCAGTTCCACGAGTTCATCGCGTTCGTGAAGACGAACGCCCCCGAGGTGTGGCGGCTGATCAAGGACATCGCCACCGCCGGTGGGGACATCGTGGCAGCGCTGACGCCGCTCGGCGTCGGGAGCCTCGGCGGGCTGGGGCTGCTGGCGCGGATCGTCTCGGGGATGGACCCGGGGCATATCCAGGCCATAGCTCTCGCGGTGGCGGCCATCTACACGGCAGTCAAGGTCGGCGGAATGGTCGGTAAGGGTGTCGAGCTGGTCGGCACTCTGGGCCGCAACGCCGAGTCCACCGGCAAGCACGCCGCCGGTGCGCGAGGCAAGCTCGTCGGGTTCGCCGACAGTATGTCCGGCCTGGGTTTGAAGGCCGGGATCGCTTCGGGGGGACTGGTCATCCTCGGGGCCAAGTTCGCGGCCATCGAAAACGCCGCTGGGCGGTATGCGGAGAAGACCGCCGCTCTCGGCGGGGACGATCTCGCGCGCCAGATCGCTGCGGTGAACGCCGAGCTGGCCAAGCAGGAAAAGCAGATCGGGTTCCAGCTGTTCGGGAAGCTCGCCTTCTCCCAGGCGTCAGCGGATGCGGCCAACCGGGCGGATGCGCTCCGGGAGAAGCTGGATGACCTGACGTACCAGCAGGAACTGGAGGCCATCCACGCCAAGCAGGCCGCCGGGGCGACGTCGGGACTGGGGGAGCAGGCCGGTATCGCGGCCGGCGGCGTTGGAGGTCTGAACGACCGAGTCGGTGATCTTCAAAACTCTTTCAATGCTTTCGCAGGTCGAACAGACGCCCTCACAGCACTGCAAAACATGCGGCAGGCATACAAGGACGCCAGCGACGCTATCGAAGCGTCGAATGGCAAGCTGGAAATCAACGCCAGGATGACCGACGCGCAGCGCGACGCTGTTATCCGGGCCCGCGAACAATTCGCGACGTATCTCCAGCGAGTTAAGGACGGCGCGGACGCGCAGGCGTCGTTGTCGGGCAAAACGACCGACTCGACGAAAACGATCCTCGAGCAGCTGCCTAAAATGATGGAGCTCGCGGGCAAGAATAAGGAGGCGCGCGAGCAGGTCCTGAAGCTCGCCGAGGCGTACGGGATTTCCCGGCAGGATGCGATCAAGGCTGCTGGCAGCGTCGATGCGTTAAAGAAGCTGCTCGACAAGCTGAAGTCCAAGCAGATCAAGATCGATGCTGACACCAAGGCCGCTGAAGACAAACTGAAGCGGCTTTATGATTGGCAGCTGAAGATCTTCGGGATCAACAAGGAACTGCCGAACGGAATCGCCGCACCACCGAAGTCGAAGAAAAAGTCAGACGGCGGCGTTTCATTTGACCCGTTTGCCGAGGGCGGTATCCGGTATTTCGCATCCGGCGCGGAGAACCACGTCGCGCAGATCGCCCCGGCCGGGGCATGGCGAGTATGGGCCGAACCTGAAACCGGTGGCGAGAGCTACATCCCGCTGGCACCGAGCAAGCGGGAACGCTCGACCGCGGTCCTGGCCGAGACGGCGAACATCATGGGCTACCAGCTGCTGCCTGCTGGGAAGCTCGGACTGATCGCGATGGGCAACGGCGGCCTGGTCGCGGGCGCGTCGACGCCGGTGGTGTCGACCGGGTCGGCGACCGGTGGCCTGACGGTGTCGATCAGCAACCTCGGCTCCATGACCGCGGCCCTGGACGCGACCAGCCGGACTCTTGCCGAGCAGCTCGCCGGGGCGTCCGGCCGGCTGCTCGACACCCTGGGCGATGGCGCCCCGATCACGCGGACGATCGATGCGGTGGGCAAGACCGCCGACAAGGTGGCCGGCGCGACCGGGAAGGCGGCCACGACCACGGCGGCGGGCACGGCGAAACTCACCACGGCGATCACCGGGCTGACGACGGCGATCACGAAGCTGACCGCCGCGGTGTCCAAGGCTGGAGGGGTCGCCAAGTCCGGCACCGGCGGTGGTGGGAGTGGGACGACCAAGCCCAAGCCGAAGGCGAAGGACGTTCGTACCGACCCCAACGACGTCACCTACGACCGTGGGCCCAAGCCCAAAGCGAAGGCCGATTCGACGAAGCGGACCAGTGTCGGGCGGCCCGGCAAACCCCAGGCCAAGCCTAAGCCGACCAATCAGGTCGAGCCCTACGCCGGTGGCGGCGGTGGTGGTGACTACATCGTCGGCGAGGCGGCGTACGCGGGGTCGATGGCAGGTGTGACCGCCGCGGCGACGTCGTTCGGTCAGGCGGCCGGGCAGGCGTTCGGGTCGGTGATGGCCGGGTCGTCGCAGCGGTCGCTGCCGATCAGCGGCACCGGGTCTGGCGGGACCCGGCCGGTGAAGCGGTCGGCGCCGCAGATGGGCGGCGGCGGGATGTCGTACGGCGGGCCGTACGGCGCGGGGCCTGCTGAGCAGGGCCCGCTGGCCGGCCGCCTGGCGCGCGAAGCGGCCGGCAAGGGCGGCCGGGACGCTCCGCTGATCGGGACCTACAACGCCGCACCCAACGACTCGCCGCGCAAGGTCGTCGAGGCGATCAACTTCGAGCAGCGCCGCCGGTAGTCCGCCCGGCCCGGCGGCGCGCTCCCTTCCCATGACATGACCTGGGGGTCTTTGGCATGCCCAATCTCGATCCGGATGAGCCCGGGATCACCTTCGGCGAGAAATGCCGCCGCAAGAACCTGCAGATCCGCCCCGAGGGGTGGACCTGGGCGACGAGGGACCAGCACACCTACGGCGAGCGCGGGGACGGCGTGAAGGTCAAGCGCACGCGTGACCAGTGCGGCAACGACGTCACCGAGCATGCCGACGACCGGGTCGACGTCATGATCAACCTGCGCTGACGGGGGGCCGGTCTTGTCCATTACCAGAGACGGCTGGTTCATCGACACCTACGTCAAATGGGCCAAGCAGACCATCGCTCTCAACCTCGGCAACGCGTCGGCCGGCTACTTCATGGTCGCGATGTTCGATGACACGATCACGCCGAACTTCGCGCAGACCAGCCCCGCGTACAACTCCGCGCCGTTCAACGACGGCCAAGTCGAGGGCGCGGGATACGACGCAGGCGGCCAGGCTCTGACGGCTGTGGCTTTCGAGCCGCATCCGACAGCCGACTGGGTGCGGTGGATCTGTGACCCCTTGGCCTGGACCGGGTCTACCATCACCGGCGCGAAGGGCGCGCTGATCTACGTGCCGTCGCTCAGCAACGTCGCGGTGCTGCTGCGGAACTTTGGCCAGGCCTACTCCACCAACGACGGCACGTTCGGCCTGAACCCGCATCCCACCGACGGCCTCGGGCGGTCGCGCATCGTGGCGCCGGCCGCTTGACCTGGTTCCTGACCTCTCGACCCCTGCCCTGAGGGCGGGGGTTTTCGTATGAAAGGAGGCCGGGTGCCTACCTATGTCATCGACACCAACGGCGACATCGCGCTGTCGGCGGCGACCGCCAAGACGATCCTTAACGCCATCGCGGCGTCAGGCGGCCTACTGAAGATCGTCGAGCTGTCTGTGTCCTGCGACGGCACGAGCTCGACGGGCGAACCGGTGACAGTTGAGCTGTGCGCCTCCACCCAGGCCGGCGCCGGGACCTCGACCTCACACACCCCGCTGCAGGTGTCCGGCTCCCCCCGCACGGCCAACGCCAGCGGCGCCCGTAACTACTCCGCCGAGCCCACCGTGCTCAGCGTGCGCAAGCGCTGGCTGGTCCACCCGCAGGGCGGGCTCCTGGTCCTGCAGTTCCCCCTCGGACGCGAACCGCAGCTGAAGGCGACCGGCGGGTGGGCGTTGCGCTGCACCGCCCCCGCAGCCGTGAACGTGCAGGGATACCTCGAATTCGCCGAGGACGAGTGAAGGAGAAAGCCATGGTGTACCTGTACTGGCGCTGGCCCGGCGACCGCAAGGACGAGCACGGCCGTCCGATCACCGAGCGCTGCGCGCCGTATGCCAGCCTGGACGACGCATACGGTCAGGCCAGCTACGACCTGGACGTCTGCGTCGCGGCCGACGACTACGCGGCCGCGCCGCAACGGATCATGGATGCTGGCGGGGTCGAGCTGTGGAGCGCGCCCCTGCCTGAGGGCCGATGACCCTCGGGATCGGGACGTCGCCGGCGCTCAGTGCCGGTTTCGCCAGCCCTGACCGGGAGACGAGTACGTTCTCACCGCCGGCGCAGTCGTTGCTGGTCGCCGCGATCGTCGGATTCGACGCCGTGGATGAAGAGGACTTCGACGAGCTGCCGCAGAACACTGGCACCGCGCTGGAGTGGTCGCGGCGGGCCTCAGACGATCCTGACCCCGGGGTGCCGGCGACGATCCGGTTCTACACCGCGCCGAATGTGTCCGCACAGACCAATATCACGGTGAGTGCCCGTCTGAGCAACGGCGAGGGGATGCTCAAGGTCTGGATGGTCACCGAGGCCGCGTTGTCTGCCCCGGTGGGTGCAACCGGTGCCGGTACGACGTCGGGGAACAACGTCACCCCGGGGGTGTACACCTCCACTGTCGCTGGGTCGCGGGGGTTCATCGCGGCGTACGACGAGAACAACCGGGGGGTGCCAACGTCGACCGACGCCGCCGAGGGTTATGGCGGCGGCACGTTCGTCTGCGGCCTGGTGGCCGCCAAGGCGGCCAACACCCCCGGCGCTGGCACCGGTGTGACGTTCAACCTGGATGCGGCCGGCAGCGGCGGCGGTAGCTGGCTGTGGGTGGCGATCGAGGTGCTGCCGCGGCTGGACCCGAGCCGCCCGATCCGGGTCATGCAGGTCGGGCAGGCGGTGAAGCGCGGCACCATCTGGTAGGTGACGGGGGGCGCTGGTGGCTCGGATCGGGCGCGGATTTCCCTCTCGGATCACCGCGACGCGGGCGGGTGGCCACCCGACGGACGTTGCCGTTAATCTGCCGTCGTTTTCGACCGAGTGGGAGTTCCCGCCGATCGAGGTGTCCTCGCCGTCGGTCACGATCGATCTGCCGTCGTTCTCGACGACGTGGGAGTTTCCCGCGCTGGACGTCGTCTACGACACTGACGTCGGGCTGGCGTCGTTTTCCACGGTTTGGGAGTTCCCGCCGATCACGGTGGACACCCCGATCCGCCCCGGCATCACGATCACCCGCGACGGGGAGATCGAGTGGCGGGGCGTGCTGTGGTCGCCGCGCAACCAGTTCATCCCGCAGAACGACCTCGACGGGTGGGAGGACCTTCCCGACCTGGACCAGGGCAACGTCCCCAAGTCCCAGGACGACGGCTCGTGGGCCGGGGTGGACTACCCGCAGGAGCGGATCGTCACGGTGACGGTCCAGATCGACGACGACATCACGTTCGCGGCGTCCCGGAAGGCGCTGCGTGACCTGACCACGCACGGGGTCGACGAGACTGAGTCCCCGCTGGTCATCCGGACCGCGGGGGAGACCCTGCTGGCGTACGGCAAGGTGACCAAGCGGCGCATCCCCGTTGCGTTGACCGGTATCGGCAAGGCCAACGCCGTGATCCAGTGGACCTGCAGCGACCCCTACCGGTACTGGCTGCAGGAGTTCGGCGTCTCGGTCCTCACCACCGCCTCGCAGGTCATCGCGAATGAGGGGGGCGCCCGGACCAAGCCGAGGCTGCGGTTCCACGGGCCGGTCGTCGTGCCGCGGATCCGGGTGGCCGGCCGGATCCTCGCGCTCCAGGTCGAGGTCCCCGACGGGGTGGACCTCAACGTGAACTGCCGAACCGAGGAGACCTTGCTCGGCGACAGCGACTACGTGCGGGTCCACGACTTCAGCGTGGCCATCGGCGACCTGGTGATCCCGCCCGGGGACCACGAGCTGGAGTACATCCCTGACGGCGGCGGCGAGAACGGCCTGGACGTGTTCTGGCGGCCGGCGGAGTGCTGATCGGGGGGCTTGGTGGCCGTCCGGTACAGGTACATCTTCGCGGACCTGCTGACCGACGAGACCATCTGCGAGCTGCCGCTCACCAAGGTCTCCTATGACCATCGGATCAATCAGCCCGGGGTGTTCAGCGCAGGGATGCCGATCGCCAACCGGCGGGTGTCCAACCTGCTGGCCAGGGCGATCCCCCGGGACATCGCGGATCTGTCGGCCGGGCCCGGGCGGATCGTGTGTCACTGCCTGCGCGACAACGGCTCCTTCGTCGACCTGTGGGGGTCGTTCTGGGTCTGGTACGCCAAGACGTCCCAGGGCCGCAAGGGGCCGCCGCAGGTGGACCTGCGCGGCATGTCGCTGGACGGCTACCTGGCCAGCGTCGAGATCCAGACGGCCTTCTCACGTCTGGCGACCGACCGGATCGTCATCGCGCGGGACCTGGTCACCGAGGTCCAGGCTCTGCCGTACGCCGGGCTCGGCATCAACTTCGGCGCCGGGACCAGCGGCGTCACCCAGGACCTGATCGTCGCGCCGGGCGACAAGGCCAACTACGGCGAGACCCTTCGGAAGCTCGCCGAGCAGACCAACGGGTTCGAGACACATCTGAACACCTACCTGGCTGGTGGTCAGCGGGTTCGTGAGTTGCGATGGGCGTACCCCACGCTCGGCGAAGAGGGCGCGCACCACGAGTTCTCCCAGCCCGGGAACGTCCTGGAATGGTCGCAGGAGAGCGACGCGCTGCGCGGCGGCACCCGCTGGCGGGCCCGCGGTGACTCCGCCAACAACGACCTGTCCTTGGCTTCAGGCCCGCAGTTCTCCGAGCCGGTCGAGGCGACCGCGCACCTGCAGGCCGGGTGGCCGCGGATCGACCGGACCCTGGACCTGCAGGGCGAAACCGATCCGGCGTCGCTGCAGTCGTACGCCGCGTACTGGGCCGCGACAGCGGCGGGCGCCGTGCGGGTGCACACCGCGACCGTGCGGCTGGCACCCAAGACCACGCTGACCCCGCACCGCCTCGGCGACTTCGCAACCTTGCGGCTCAGCAACATGAGATTCCCGCGGGTCAACGGAGTCGCGGGCTTCGTGAGGTCCTGGCGGGTGATCGGGATGGAGATCAAGCCGCCCGATCGGAGCAACGGGATCGAAGAGGCCAACCTGATCTTCGAGGAGCTGGTGGCCTAATGCCCGTCGGCTACCCCCAGGACGCCCTGGTACGACTCGAGCGGCTCGAGAAGCTGGTCGACCAGCTGTACACCGCCTCGCAGACCCGGCCGGCGCAGGACGTGATCCGCTCGGCCGCGGTCACGATCGGCGATCCCGACGGCGCACACATCAAGCTGATCCCGGTGGGCGACGTTGGTGCCGAGATCCACCTGACGCCCGGGTCGGGGACCAACCCGACCAAGCTGCAGGCCGACACCGCGGCAGGGTACCCCGGCGAGGCGGCGCTGCACATCGTGTCTGGGGACGACGGCGGGATCTCCTCGGAGCTGCTGATGGCCTCAGGCGAGGTCTCTATGCGGATCCTGGACGGTGGGGGCGACGCCGGAGGGTTCGCTTCCTGGGCGAGCAACCGGGCCAAGTTCGGGTTTGTCGACGGCACCAACGACAACTACTTCGACTTCACCCCGATCTCGGTTTCCAGACACTTTGGCCAGTGGGACGACTTCGGGTCGGTGCCGTCGAACGCGGGGATCTTGTGCGGGTCGTGGACGCTGGCCAGCGGGTTCGCCGGGGTCCACATTTCCTATCCGACGACCATGGATTCGAATATGGGGCCGGTCGGTGTGATCCGCGACGGCGCCGCGAACCCCAACTTCTACTGGTGCCTCACCGCGTCCACCAACTCCGGGTTCGACATCGACTGGTCGCTCGGCGGCGGCGTTTTTTCCGGCAAAGCGGGCTACTTCTGGTCATTCCGTCACTGAAAGGGGGGCGGATGCCGGAGCTGGTGGAGATCTACGACTCCGAAGCCTCGTACGCCTACACCCAGCGGGCCGCCGACATGACCAGCCGTGCCATGGCGCCGGACGCCGCAGTGGAGCCCCGCTGGGGTGTCCACCTGTGGGATTCCAGGCGCGGCCGACGGATGGCGATCATCCCGCACGCCCGCTTGGAGTCCACGGTCGTGGCGCACGGCTACGACCCCGACGACCTGCTCGGCATCATGAACGCGGTCCTGCACCTGCCGTTCATGCCGGCCCCCGGCGACCCGCTGGCGTGGGAAGACCCGGTGGCGGCCGCCGTGCTCACCGCGGCCGCCGAGATCCCCGACCCGCTCACCCCCGGGATGCCTGACCAGGAGAAGCACGCGGCGACCGAGGCGCGGATCGCCGTGGTGCGCGAGCACCGGGCGACGATCGACCCGGCGACGCGGGAAGACCGGCAAGGCGCCCTGGACTGGCGCCGGGCGGTCATCCTCGCCCGCGGCGACGTCCCCGAGGAGTACCAGCAGGGCTTCGACGACCAGGCGCCCGAGCACGCGCTCAACGCGATCCTCAACGGTGCCCGGCTGGATCCGGCGCGAATCGCCGCGCGCCGCGCCCAGGCCCGCTGGATACAGGAACGCCGCGAGCACGCCGCGTCCCGGCGCGCCGCGCTGATGGGCCCGGACATGTTCGGCTTCGCCCGCGCCATGCCCGGCCCGTGACCAGCGGGGGGAGTTACGCGCCCCGTACTCGACCCGAGAGGCGGCTGAGTGGACCTGGCGGTGCTCCCCTGGGTGGTGGACCTGACGACGATCCCCTGGGTACAGGGAGGCGCCCTGGGCCTGGGCCTCGCGATGGTCCTCACGACGACCGGCGCCGTCATCAAAGGCCTGCTGATCCCGCGGAAACAGCACGACGACCTCCGCAAGGACCTGACGGCGGTGATCGAAGCGGTACGCGCCGACGCCGCTCAGGCGGTCAAGGACGCCCGCGACGATCGCGACGCCCGTGTCGCCGAGGCCAACGCCGACGCCGAGGAATGGCGGCGGCTGTGGGAGGAAGAGCGGGGCGCTCACAACCTGTCCCGCGACGCATTCGACGAGCAGCTGCGCGGCGAGCTCCGCGTGGCCGCCGAGGGCACGCAGCTTGCCGTGGCCCTGCTGCAGACGGTGCACACACGCCAAACCGGGGCGGGGCCATGACAGGTGACGAGCAGGACCGGCCGGACCTGGACCAAGCGCGACACCTGGTCGACGAGTCCCGCCTGAGAGCGCAGCGCGACATGCGCGCCGCCAAGGAGAAGGCGCGCCACAAGAGGTCGCTGGCCCAGCGCCTGCGTGAGCTACGCGAGGAGAACGGGTTCGACCGGGTTCTGGATGACGCGTTCGGAGGTGGAAGTGGCTGACGCGGTGTACCTGATCGGCACAGTGCTGGTGATCATCTCGGCGGTGTTGGCAGACGGCTGCGTTGCCGCGCAGATGCTGCTCGCCCGCTGGTGGCTCACCCCGCAGGGCCGCCACGTTTTCGTCTTCCAGGGCGCTTTGGCGCTGACCCTCGACCTGTGGGGGTTACGCGCCCTGACGTCACCGCGGGCGGCGGCTCCGCCCGTCGACTGGTTCCTGATCGCCCGGACAGCCGCGTTCGCGCTCATCCCGATCGCCCTCGGATGGCGGCTGATCATCATCATCCGCACCTGGCGCACGGGGCGGCGCAACCGAAAGGAATCGGGCTGATGCCCTACCTCACCCAGCTCGCCGCCGTGGCCCGGCGCACCGGCTACCCCGTCACCGAGTGCCCCGGCTGGAAGACCCGAGGCCACGGCCCCCAGCCCGCCGTCCAGGGTGTGGTGTGCCACCACACAGCCGGCTGGAACGACATGCACGTCGTACGTGACGGCCGCCCCGGCCTCGAGGGCCCGCTGTCGCAGATCTGGCTGCGGCGCGACGGCCGGATCTTCATCGTGGCGGCCGGGCGGTGCTGGCACAACGCGCCATCGACCTCGGTGTACCACCAGAACTCCAGCAGCATCGGCATCGAGGCAGAGAACAACGGCAGCGCTCCCTGGCCGGAGGCGCAGCTCGACTCCTACCAGCGGCTGTGCGCCGAGCTGTGCAAGGAGTTCGGCCTCACCGCGGCCCGGGTCAAGGGCCACAAGGAGGTCAACCGCCAGAAGGTCGACCCCCACTCGATCAGCATGGACGGCTTCCGCGCCCAGGTGGCGCGGCTCATGACGGGCGCCGGCCCCATCCCCGGCAAGGCAGGACCCCACGAGGAGGATGACGACGTGCCCGAGATCGTTTCCCTGGGCGCAGGCCAGGACCAGGACGTGCCCGCCGGCGGGGAACTCGCCGTCAGGTGGCACACCGAGTACACCGACGACGCCGACGACCACGGCGCGGAGGGCGTGGCGGTGCTCGCTGATGGCACCCGCTGGGCGATGTGTGACGCGCTGGTCAAGCTCGGCGGTCTGGAGCCCGGCGACGAGGTCGACCTGGCGTGGACCAGGTACTCCCGCGACGGCAAGGAGCTCCTGGACGACCCATGGCGGCTGACCGTCCACGCCGACCCCGACGGCCGTGTCGAACAAAGCGTCCCCGGCCAGTTCGGGCTGGGTAAGGACAACCAGCTGCGGCTCCGGGTGATCAACCCCGGGACCCGGCCGGCGAAGCTGGAGAAGGTCACGATGGCCAAGGTGGCGCTGTTCCGGCGCTGATCGCGTCCCTCCTGCAGGCCTGCGGCGACGCCGCGGGCCTTCCGCTTTCTATCCCCCGACCGAGGAGAACTGTGCCCCAGCCCATCACCCGCGCGAAGTGCCGCTGCCAGTCCATCGAGATGTTCGCCGGCGCCGACCAGCGCAAGATCCGCTTCACTCCCGAGTACGACGCCTCCGTGCCGGAGGACCAGCGGTACGCCAGGTACACACCATCCGGCGAACTGTGGCTCATGGTGACCAACCCCGCGGTCGACTTCCGACCCGGCCAGTCGTACTACCTCGACTTCACGCCCGTCGAGGAGACCAGCGACGGACCCGCTGACTAGCCTCGCGCAGCTGCCCTGGCTACGGCGCGAGCTCCAGGCTCACGTGCCCGAGGTTCCAACCCATCCGGCACGGGAGTTGGATCCGGACCCCGTCGATGCAACACGGCTTGGACCTGGCTCGGCCGGGTTCAGCCAACCCGCCGATGCCCTGAATCAGCGGGCGGCGGATACAGGTACACCTGAACGGCCCGCTCCGGCGGGCGTCCCCGAGGAGGGGCATATGTACGATTCGTCCGCACCGGCGCCTACGAAGAAGCCCGTCGAGTGGAAGGTCAAGGCCGCGTCGCTCGGCACCTATCTCGGCACGGTGGCCGGCCTCGCGGTCCTTCAGACGCTGGACGCCGATCACTCGCTGATCGCGTTTCTGCCGGACGTGATCGAGGCGATCACCCTGCCGCTGATCCCGACCGGCATCGCGTGGCTGGCGGGGTACAAGGCCAAGCACACCCCCCGCCCGGACCTTCCGGCGGACCAGCGCTGACGAACCTGCAGAGCACGAAGCGACTTCGCTCAGCCTGCCAGCGGCCCGCGCCTCCCGAGTGGGGGGCGCGGGCCGTTTCGCGTTGTACGGTCGGGGATGAAACTGCGGTGATCTCAGCGGCCCATCCCGGTAACCTGAAGGTCATCCGGGTGTTGGGCAGCTAGGTCGCCCGCCTGCTTTGGGAGCAGGAGACCGCAGGTTCGAATCCTGCCACCTGGACGTAGCCGGCGCACCGCGGTGACGTCGGAAGTGGTCCCCGGGAGTTCCCGCCGGAACGGCGGGGCCCGAGGGCTGCGAGCGTCCGCCTCTGCTGCTGGAAACAGTGGCGCCCGGTCGGAACCAGAGTTGATGGTTCGACCGGCCGGGAGCGCAGCCCGTTCGAGCCGGGCCGGACAACCGAGGCGGCGGCGCAAGGGGAGCTTGCGCGGTCCTGCGTGGTGCCGCCGCACCGCCCGGCAGTACCGGGGCCACGCGGGGCGGTACAGCGGCACGGGAGAGCGGGCAATCACGGTGAGCAGAGCTGGACGCCGGTTCGGGTTCGCGGCCGAAAAGGTAGCCAGGGCGAGGCCGTGGACCATGCTGCTGGCCGGGGAGGGCCGTGCCGCTTGGCAGGTCGCGCCGTGGTGCGATCGCGGCGCGGTCTTCTCAGGCGATGGGGAATGGGCCGCAATCGGCGGGCAGCACCTCAAAAGGCGTAGTGCGGGTCGAGTCCCGCCCCTGTTTGAAGGCTTTCATTTTCATGTGGGCTTCATGTAGCCCCGTTCCCGTCATGAAAAGCGGGTGTGACCTGCACCGTTCTTATTTGGCGGGTATTTGATGGTTTGTGCAAGCGCCCTATAACCGGCCATAACGAGGGGGCCTGGCGGTTGCGGAGCGCCGGGAGCTCGCTGACTGTGTGCTCTCAGCGCCAGAAGGACGACATACCTGGACGTTGCCTCGATAGGCCGGTGTCTTCGCAGGCCAGGCGCTATTTTCGCCGTGTGAATGATGTGAAGGAATGGCGCCTCAAGAACTTCGAGTGCGATCGCTTCGAGATCGTCAACGTGTGGGCCACTCCGTGTGAGGGGCCGCATCGGGTGAAGGCCGAGGCGGCGATTCGCGCGGCGTTGGAGAATGCGCTCGCTGAGGGGCACGAGATCCAGATGACGGTGGGGCCGTGCCACTACCATGGTGGCTGGCCTGGTGGTCCTCGGATGTCGCCGGCTGTCGCGCTGGAGCGGATTGACTCTGCTGGTGGGGCTTTCCCGTACACGTACGAGTCGAGCTTCCTCTACAACGGGAACGGGTCAGACGATGCTGCGCCGCCAATCCCGACCGAGGCCAACATCACGATCTACTTCCCGGAGGCTCCTGCCGCGGAGCCGCCAGATGGTAGCCGCGGGGCACGAGACGGGGCATTGGAGTCATAGGGGCAAGTGGAAAGAAAGTTTCATGCTGCGCCAGATCGGCGACCTGCGGTGAGAGCAAAGACACCGTCATGTAACTCTAGGTAACTTGACCGGTCGCGTGGGATACCTGGTATCTTTCAATCGATTCCCCTATCCGCTTCGGTGGGTAGGCGCGGGCCCCGTCCTTGGACGGGGCCTTTGCTTTTCACCACTTCGCGGGGCGCCGGATCTCGCCGGTGCCGTCGGTGAGGGCCTCGGGGAACTGTGAAGCCTTGAGCGCGTTCTCCTTGATCTGCTTGAAGAACAGCGGCCGCAGGCTCATCAGGTCCCGGCTCCGGAACTGCGGCCGGTGGGGGTTCACCAGCCCGACCGGCACCCCGTACTCCGCCATGGCCATGCGGATCGGTTCCTTGAGGTCGGAGTCGTTGCTGATGACGACGGCGAGCTCACAGTCTCCGCGGGAGGCGTCGAGGAGGAGGTGGCTGGCGAGGTTGACGTCCGAGCCCTTCTCCTCGGTTTTGATGACCTTCACCATCCGCGGGCCATTGGGGTCCGGGTGCGCCAGGGGCATGACCGTGCGGGTCTCCTGGAAGTGGCCCAGGTGCACGGTGAGGTGGGGGATGGTCTGCAGGGCGCGCAGGTAGGTACTCTGCCGGACGGGGCTGTCTGGATCGTCGCAGCGGGCGGTGATGCGCGCGGTGAAGTAGCGGATGCGCTGGATGTCGTGGCTCGGGAGGAGCTTCCGGCACAGGGCGTCGAGATCCAGCCACTTGTGCTGCCGGCCCTTGAGGCAGCCGTAGTAGAGGTTGAATCCGTCTATGTAGACGTTTGTGCGCATCGGTCCCCCGCGCTCCTCATAACACGACCGACCTTCACTACGCAGGCCGGGGGAGCTCTTATAGTACTCGCGATCACGGCACTGTCTGCGCCGAGTGAAAACGAGGATAATTGCTCGCAAAATCTTCGCGAGCCACGCAAACCGACGCCTCTCGCGTTGCCTTGGGCGGGTCTACCACTCCCACGCCCTAGTGGGGAGTCCCCTGGTCACGAAGTTAGACCCCACCCGATCGCGGCAAGGTGTCCCTCGGGTGACAACCTCCTTACCTCGATGGGCGTCTCTCTGAATGTGATTCGGAAGTTGCTCGACCTGCTTTACCGGCGGGAATTGGCGGTCATCGCCCGGTTGCACGGCGCCTGGCCGCTGGAACACGTTTACGCGCTCTACGGACGTGAGATTCTCGCGGCTGCCCAGAATGACCACGACCTCGCCGCGCGCGTCCTGGAAGAGGCCGAGCTCATCAAGGCCCTGCTCGACCACCACAAGATCCCGGCCCGATCCCGTAGAGGGGGGCCGTTCCTGCTCGGGTATGTCGCCGGCCGGATCCAGGAACTTCAGGAGGACGACCCCGACCCCTTGGAGCTGTACCTGCCCAACGCCTCAACGGTGAGACTGGCGGGGGCCTGCCAGCTCGCGATCGAGTGGCGCCTGCTGAAGCCGTAGGGCCCGGCGCTCTCACCCCGTGGGCAACATGATCAGTTCCACAAGGTCCGCGAGGTCGACGTGCGTGGCGAGCTCGGCGACGTTGCGGCAGTAGGCAAGGTGATAGCCGTGCTTACGGACCCGTAGGACCGGGCGGCCGTTGAGGCGGATCAGCTCCACGGTGAGTTGTTCGGGCCCTACCCAGATCGACACGCCGACACCATAGGAAACAACAGGTCAAGACACGGCAAAGCACCCCATCGTGGGTCAACTGAGGCGGTGCTCGTAGGCTCACCCCTGTACCGCGCGCGACCCCGGGGGAGATCATGGCTGACGACACCGACTTCCCGCCAGAATTGGTCCAGGCCCAACGCGACTACTACGCCGTGGACGCCCGCGTAGATAAACTCGTCGCCCAACTGCCATCGTCGGTGGACGTCTTGGCCGGTACTGCGGCAATGCCGGCGGAGCTGCGGGCGGCCGTGGACGCCGCCCGCGCCGAGCGGCTCAAGCTCGTGGACGTGCTCTACGGGCATGAGTACTGGGAGACCGTGGACGACCGGCACGCGGCCAGGACGGAGCTCCAGGAGATCGCGCGAAGGTAGCCGCCTCAAAAGCGGGTTGCGGCCAACCCTCCACCGCCTTACCAGATCGGCAGGCCGTCGGTGCTGTATGAACGCAACGTCCAGGTTCCCAAGGCGTGCCCGCTGTGCCCCTACGAGTTCTGGCGCGGCGACGGTCACCTGCGCGTCGACGCCGAGTCTGCCAGCGAGTCGTTCGAGGGTCACGACTTCCGCCGGCACCGAGGCCTGCTGCGACTCATCGCCCGTCAATGTGCGTCGTTCTGATGGGACGGTTCGCTCCGCGGTACGGTTCACACTGTCCCGGGTGGCGTTACCCGTACAGGTGGTCCTCACCCTCCGGAGGCGCGGCGGACGGATCGTCGTCCTGGTCCTCGTCTGCTACGTGGCCGGGTGCGGGGTGAATCTGGCGGACCATGAGGCCGTTGAAGACCGCTACCCAGAGGTGCACTCCCCGGAGTTGCCACTCGCCCGGCTCTTCGAGCCTGCGCAGGACATTGGCGTCCGGCGGCTCCAGGTCGCGAGTACCGCTGAGGTAGAGGCTGCCCCACGCGGTTTCGATCAGGTTGATCATGCCTGTGCCGCCGGAGTTCACGCACTTCCTGAAGAGCAGGAAGCGCTCCCGGACCTGTTCGCCGTCGCGTGGATCGGCGCCTATCCACTGCACCAGGGTTGCGGCGATCGGGGCGACCTGCTCTTGCGTACGGAGGTCGGCGGGCCGCGGCGTGTCGTCGACCGCGTTGATGACGAGTTCGCGCAGTATCGCGGAGCGGGTGGTGCCGCGGGCCGCTGCTATGCCGTCGACGAGATTGCGGGTTTCCTCGGGGACGGTGATGGTGACCGGCGTTCCGATCTTGGGGCGTCCGCCCTTTTGTTCAGCCATTTGGATCTCCTCGGACGCGGTCGTCGCGGGTGTCGGCAAAGGTTTTCGCATGAAAAATACTACACTGAACTGACGATTTCGCATTGAAAACAGCCTGTGGAGGGCAAGGAAAAGCCCGCCCAGTCCACACGGCCAGGCGGGTCTCGGGCACGTGCACGGCTACCGGACGGGCACCAGCGCGACTACGAACTTGCCCACAGGGAGCACCCGATTCATGTACTCGTCGGGCCCTTCGTCGCTGCGCGCGGGGGCGTAGCCGATGGCGAGGACCACCCGGCTGTGCTGGCCCGCCAAGCTCGCCCACTCCTCACTCATCGGCCGGGCGAACTTCTCGCCGCCGGGAGCGTGCAGCGTCGCCCACGTACCGTCGATGCTCACCCAGGTGTCGGCGGCCGGCGCCATCGTCATGGATCCGGCTGCGGACTTGAGGCCGAGCACCTCGGCGACCAGAGGCAAGGTGATGTGCGCCCGCTGGTCCGGGGTGGTGAGCAGCATGTACGCGCCATCCTCACCGGTGTCAGGCGTCTCGGAGATCCAGCCGGACACGAGAACCTGGCCGAACCTGCCCTCGATGGGGTCGACGGTGCTCATGACGCGTCCTGGCCGTGTCCCCGCACGCTCAGCGCCGTGGCCAGCTCGGAGGCTGTTCCCTTCAAGATTTCCATGGTGTCTCCTGGGACATCGTGGGTGGATGGCGCCTTGCTCAAGCCGCGGTCACCAGGACCCGGTGCCGGATTCCGTAGACCTTGCTGCCGACCGCGACCTCCTCGGCGCCGTCGGCGAGCTGCGCAGCGCAGGCGGCGGCCACCTGCTGTCGCTCGTCCCCCAGGTTGCGGTCCTTGGCCAGCCTGCCCATGTGCCCGGCGAGCCAGCCTCGCGCCTCCCGCTCGGTGGCCCAGTGTCCGTACTCGTGGCTGGGGCCGTAGGCGGTCCAGGGCAGCGGCGATGGCGGGAGTGCGGTCAAGGCGGCGTCGCCGGCTTGGACGGCGGCGGTCAGCTCGTTGGGGTCGAAACGTCTGCCGACCAGGGTGTCCGCGCTGGTGAGGACCATGAAGCGCTTGACGAAGACCTGGCCCCAGCTCTCGTTGTAGTACTCGCCGTCCTGCAGGTGGCCGCACTCGGCGCCCGCCGGGCACTGGGGGACCAGGTCGAGGGACGGGTCCATCTCGGCGCAGACGCGGCAGGAGGTGCCGTGCCGTCCGGGGTTCCATGCAGGGTAGGCGATCACGCTGCACTTCCAGTCGTAGCCGAAGTGGTCGCCGGGGGTGACGTCCCTGACGCCGACGGCGATGTGGGCGTCCCGGGACTGCCGGTAGTTGCCGCTGTAGAACAGTGGGTGGCTGGTGGTGATGCTGGGGAGGTCCTCGCCGAGGATTCGGGTCGTCAGCATGGGGGGCTGCCTTTCACGTAGCGGGCGTGGGGGAGGGGGTGGTGCCGGGGTGTACCAGCTTGGCGAAGCCGTTGGTGCGGCCCGCCTCGGTGAACCCTGCGCTGGTGTACACGGCGGCGCGGGCGTGGCGGACGGTGGCGCGCACTGGGGTGGGGGCGACGCAGGCCAGAGCGGCGCGGATCAGCAGGGCCAGCAGGTCGGTGTCGTTCTCGTCGACCAGGTAGCAGGACTCGGCCACCACGCCGCCCTGGGAGCGGATGCCGATGAAGCCGGTGACGGCGCCGTTGTCGGTGGCGATGATCCAGGTCTTGTTGTCGTCGTCGTAGATGGGGCCGCCGACCTGGCGGTGGACGTCGCGACGGGCCAGGTAGGGGCCGAGGAGCGTGTAGAAGCGGGGGTCCGCGTTGGTCATCGTGGCCAGCGTGGTGGTCAATGTCCGCTCCCTTTCGCCTGTCCTGGGGTGTGGTGGCCACGCTAGTACCCGCACCACAAAATACGCAACAGAGTGTGCTAATTAGGTTGGGGTTCCTGGTCGCCACCCCGGCGCGGCCTGCCGACCCGGGGACGCCGAACCCACCAGTCGTCCATCTCCTGCGACGGGTACCGCGGCTGCGGCTCCCCCGGATTGACCGGCTGCGGCGGCGCCGGCACCAACGGGTCCTCGGTGTGCGCCGCCGCTGCCACGGCGAGCGCCCGCGTCACCGTCGACCGCGCGACGCCGTACCGGCGGGCAAGCTCCGCGGCCGTCAGATCCGGCATCACTCACCTCCCAGCGGCTGGCCACCGCGATACCGCGCACCGTCCGCCCACGCGGTATCGACCTCCCACGCCTCGGAGAACTCCTCGTCGGCGAACATCTCCGCCAGCCCGGTGATCTGCCGCAGCCTGCGCACCTCGTCGGAGTCCAGGCCGAGCTCGCGGCCGATCCACTCATCGGACTTACCGCGCCGCGCGAGGTCCACCACGATCTCGCTCATGCCGTCCACGGTGTGCTGGCCACGAGCCCGGTTGTGCCGGATGGTCGCCGCCACCCGGTCCTCCTGGCCGGTCCGCCCAGGATTGATCACCGCGAGCGGCAGACGGCCCCGCACGGCCGCGCGCACGCCGGGGTCCTCCTTGCCGATGCGGTGCCGGTGGAACCCGTCCACGACCTCGTAGACGACCTGCTCGCCGTCGCCGTCGTCGCTGGTGACCGGCCAGGCCACGATGGGCTGGGTGAAGCCGTCGGCCGCAACCGACAGGCGCAGCAGCTCCATCTCCGGCGGCGCCACGACGTTGGGGTTGTAGGCGTTGCCCCGCACCTGCCCGGCCGGGACCCAGACCACGCAGTCCACCGGCTGCCCGGCCAGCGGCGAGTGCTCGGCGAGCGCCAGACGCAGCTGGTTGAGCGCGTCGATCCGCGCGTCGTTACCCAAGCTGGCCAGGCGGGCGAACACCTGGCGGGCGTCGGCGACGATGCCGCCGATGTGCTCGCTGCCGGTGGTGTCCTCGACGTCCTCCAGGCTGATCTGCCCGGCCGGTTGCCGCTTAGAGGCCATCGAAGCCCCACTCCCTTCGGCGGATCTCCATGGTCTTCTTGTAGCGCTGGTAGGCCTCGCGGTGCGCGGGCGGGGAGAACGTCAGCCCCTTGCACCAGTAGTCGTAGGTCAAGATCACCTTGCAGACCCGCCGCCAGGACGGGTGCTTACGGTCGATGGGGCCGTCGTCGGGGATGACCCCGCCCTCGCAGCCGGGGGTGTTCACCGAGTGCCAGTGGATGAACCAGGCGATGCGGTCCTTGTAGGCGTCCGCGGTCGCCGGCGGCATCGACGCCAGCAGCGACATTGCGTACTCGCGCCAGGTCATCCCCTCGGGGCGTTCGATCGTCACGCGGCCCATGATGTTTCCGGTCTCCCGGGCGTAGCGCGCACCGAAGTTGGCGCCCTGCACCCGGGCCACGACCCGGCCCCAGGTGCGGGGCTCGATGATGTGGTACAGCCACAGGCCACGTTTCTGGTCGTCGCCGTAGGGCTGGCACAGCCGCGCGGCGTGGATGGACACCCCGGCCCGGTGCATCAGGTCGTACACCCGGTTGTACGGCGTCCTGGACCGGCCGTAGAACCGCCAGACGTCCTCGGTGCGCCAGTCGTACACCGGGTAGGCGTTGTACAGCGTGCCGTCGATCCACGTCGTCCAGGCCAGGCCCTGGTGCCGGGTCTTCTTCCGGGACGCGATCGTGCGGAAGCGGTTGAGCGACTCATCGGAGCGGATACCGACCAGGCACGCGGTCAGCCGGCCGCCGTGGAGCTCGGCGTACCACTCGCCGAACCGCACGATGAAGTCCTCGAACTCCATCCCGGTATGGAAGAAGCCGAAGAAACCGGGGTCGCTGATCACGCCGGGATGTTCGGGAAGGGGCCGCACCCAGGAGTCGCGGGCCGCCGGGTCCCAGCACTGCCACTGCGGCTGGAACTGGCTGACAGCGTTGCGCAGCGACATCGGCAGCGCCACCCAGTACACCTCCAGCACATCGGCGTGCCGGGCCAGCATCGTGTGGACGTAGTCGATGGTGTGCTCGTACTGGGCTTCCAGATCCACGATCAGCACGCCAAGGCGGCGGCCGCGGAGCCGGGCCTCCTGGGCGGCGAGCTCCAGCAGGACACCGGAGTCCTTGCCGCCGCTGAAGGAGCAGTAGACGTTGGCGAAGTCGGTGAAGACACGCCGGACGCGGTTGCGCGCCGCGGTGAGCACGTCGATCCCGAGGCCGCGTTTGGCGCGGCTCAGCTCGCGATCCACACCGCCGCGTTGTCCAGCCACGCCTCCACCTCCTCGCCGGTGATCCCAACGATGTCGCCCTCGGGGGTGACCCGCAGGAATTTCCGTTCCGTCCATGACCACGTCTGCGGGGAACTGGCCTCGTACACCCGGTTGACCGCGAGGGTCCACCCGTACCTCACGCCCCGCGCGCCCGTGCTGCTGGCGTGCTTGTAGTCCCGCTCGGGGCTGATGAACTCCCGCCGGTAGCCGTACGTCGCGTCGCGGCCGGTGATCTCCGCAAGCCATGGCCGCGTCTCACCGATCTTCTCAGCGGTCCACCGGGCCCGGAACCCTGTGGCGTGCGGTCGTGCCAGCTCGGCCGACGCCAGGCGACCTGCCAGCAGGTCGGCGGCCTCGTCCGGCGTGGCCAGCCGGAACCGTGCCCGTGTGCGGCGGCCGCGGCGTCCGGCGATGACCTCCAGTGCGAAACCGACCAGTTCAACGTACCTGTCGTCCAGGACGCGGTAGCCGGGCGTGCTGATCGGCAGTGGCATCTCGCCTTCGCCCAGTCGCAGCCGTACCCACGTCGCCTCGCCTACCGCGGCCAGCTCGCCGGGTGGAACGCGTCCGATCCACGTCGGGACCGACACCGTCGGCGGCGGGCACCCGCGGTGGTGGTGAAGCCTATTCCTCAGCCAGTAGCCGGAGTCGGGAGTTACCAGCTCGCCGCAGTCGGCGCACCAGCCCGGCTGCCGGTTCGGCGGCCCCGGAGGAGCGTCCACCGGGCACGGCGCGTTGTGCATCTGTTCGTACCGGCCGCCGGTGACCGGGCGGGGCGCGGTCAGGCGCACCGCCACGCCCTCTCCGGCCTGGACCCAACCACCGCACGCTCCGCAGATACCCGCCCACCGGTTCGGCGTGATGACCTGCGGCGGTGGCGGACAGCCTCCCGGGAGGTGCGTCACGATCCCGCGGAGCGGGCCGGGCAAGACGAGGCCCTTTCCGGCGGGCACTTCGCGGCGGCAGCCGCTGCAGCGCCCCGGGTAGCGGTTGGGCATGGATTCCAGGCGGTGGGCGTGGTGGCGGGCAGCGTCGGAGGGGAGGCGGCGCGTGAGGTAGTCCACCACCCGTTTCCCCAACGGGGACTTCACCGTCCAGGTGTGCGCATCGGTCAGGCCCTCGTTCTGCGCGGTGGTCATCCGCACATGCCAGTGGTCCCGGTAGCGGTCCACCACGATCACCACGGCGCCGGCGGTGAGCTCGTAGGCCACCCCCGGCTGAAGCCACGGGCCTTCCAGCGCGAAGGCGCCGGGCCGGGTGGTATCGATGGTCTTGACGAGCCGCCGCCAGCAGGAGATCGCCCCGTCCGGCTGGGGCGGGATGATCACGGCCGGAGGTGCGGACCTCGCGGCCGGCCGGGTAAGCGTGCTGGTAGTCACCTGGGCAGCATGCCCCCCCACACCAATATTCGCAACACAATGTGCAAAATTGGGTACTCTGTTGATGGCGCCCGCACAGAGCCACCGCGGCTATCCCCTGACAGTCTGCGCTCCCCGCACTACGCTCACGTCTGCCCCTGACCGCCCTTCTGAAGGATCAGCTCCGTGACCGACCTCGTGCACCACGCCGCCGAGCGGATCGCCAAGCACCTGCGCATCCTCAACGGCCGCTACCCGGCCGCGTTGCCAGGCCTCGAAAGCTTCTCCCGGCGACGCGGGCAAGACGGCCTGCCCGACTGGCCAGAGTGGTGCTGGGTACCCATGGCAGCCGCCGCGTCGATCGTGTCGAACGCCAGCATGCGCAACCCCGCCGACATCGGCCGCGTCGCCGCCGTCGCCCAGTGGGCGCTCCACACGCCCACCATCGTGCTGCCCCGCCAGGAGGTCGCCGAGCGGGCCGTGCCCGGCAAGGCCGAGGACATCGAGTCCATGGACATCGCCATCCCGCGCGACCACCTGCTCGAGGTGCTCGGATCCTCCTGCCACTACCTCATCCAACCGCTGGACCGACCACACGACCACGCCGGCGACTGGCTGCACGGCGTGTACGTCCACCTGGAGCACGACTCCCACTCCGGCCGCACCGAAGTGCGGTTCGTGCTGGACTTCGGCTCCGGCTGGAATGGCCTCATCCCGTCGTTCGTCCACGCCGACCAGCCCACGCTCGCCTGGTCGGCCCGGGACATCGCAGCGACGGCGGCCCCGTCGCCCGTCCCAGGAGAGGTCACCGCGGACTTCGCCCGCGTGCACACCTGGATGGCGTGGCCGCTGCTCGGAGCACTGCTGGACGATGACGCGCGGCTCGTCGGCCCAACGCCGGTCCCCGGGACGACGCTGCCCGCCGAGGTGCCTGCCGAGCGGTGGGAACTCACGTACGGGGCGCCGCGAATGAGGCCGGTCTAGCGGGCCTGGGCCCACAGCACCTGGTGCTCCGCCAGGTCGAGGTGGCGTTGCAACTGGATGGGCCCGTAGGTCCTGACCTTGGCCATCACTGACTGCCTGGGGGGAGCGCGAGGCGTGGGCGAGACGGGACCGGGCCGCGGCCATTTGCGCGGCGGGCGGGCGAGGACGCCTGATCGGTGCGCTCGGCCGAGACGTACGCCGGGCGCCCGTCGGTCCGCGCCGGGATCACCTCGAGGAAGATCCGCAGGCCCGGCCCGCGCTTGTTCGGTACCTGTTTCTGGTCGCCGAGCACCACCTCGTCCGACGCGCCCAGGATTCGCGAAATCAAGGCGGCGGTCTCACGTACCCGGTCTGGGTCGTCGCCCATAAGCCGGACCTCGACCATAGTCCCTCGCAATCTACTGATTTATGGGGATGCTCCCTGCTTATTATTTCCGCAGGTCGGACAGGCCGGGCCGCTTTTGCCGAACTGTCGTTTCTTTGTCGGCTATTTCGGCAGAACGACCCGGCCGGGTGATTGCTCAGGGCTTGAATCAGTACGACATCATCGGCCGCGGGCGTAGCATTACGACGGCGGTGGCATCGTCCCTGTAGCCCTTGCCGTTCTCGCAGGCGGCCTCGACGATGGCGTCGGCCAGGGCCTGCGGGTCGTCTTGGTGGGTGAGGACGAGCACCTCCAGGGCCTCATGAGGCACGCTGTCGTGGACGCCGTCACTGGTGAGGACCACCAAGCGGTCCTCGATGACGACGAAATGCACCGTAGCGACCGTGCTGCGCCCCAGGCTGGTGCGGAGCCGGTCGTCGTGCTGCGCTGCTACGTCGACCGGGACACCATGGGCCCGCAGATACTCCCCGATGGTGTCGTCGGTCGTGCGCAGTTCCAGCTTCTCCCCGGTCCAGCCGTACGCCCGGCAGTCGCCGGTCCACGCGATGCTCGTGCTGCCGGGCTCGGCGACGGCGACCACCGCCACCCCGTCGGTCTCGATGTCGGACGCTGCGGGTGCGGCGTTCAATTCGGCGGCCGCCAGGATCCCGAGCGTCGCGGTGGTGCGGGCACCGACCCGGGCGGCGACCTGCGCCGCGAGCCACGCGAATTCGGCGACGTCGGGGGAGTTGCCGATGCCGTCGACCACCGCGGCGCCCACCACCTCGGTCCCCGGCACGCGGTGGGTCGCGGCCGCGTCCCCGTTGTGCGAGTGGATGCCTCGGCGGGACGCGGACGCGACCTGGAGCTGCCCGGTCATCTGCTGGTTCATCGGTAGGGGTCCTCTCCCTGGGGCTGGTTGGGGTTGTCGAGCCAGAGGCGTTGTCCGCCCGCGGACACGGTCATGCCGAACTGCTCGCGGCCGGGCATGCCGGCACGCCGCCAGCTGGTGTGCGCGGCCTCCAACTCGTCCCACAGGCGCCGCGGGCCACCGCCCTGCCGGACGTCCACTGGGCCGAGTTCCCGGGATGCGGCCGCCACCGCCCAGGAGTCGCCGCCGAGCTCACGCAGCCGCATGGTGTAGACCAGACCCCGGCCGGTGATCTCCTCCAAGCCGACGTCGGTGACCACGAGATGCGGCGCGGCCATCGCCAGGAAAAGACCGAAACCGGCATCCCGCAGGGTGGTGAGACGCGGAGGGACGGTCCCGGCCGACTGGATGCTCGGGCCGTCGTAAGGCGGCCAGTGCCGGGGCACCCGCTGGGTCCGCAGCATCATGAACCGGGCGTGGGCGTGGAACCGGCCCATCGCGGTGCCGTCGCCGCGGACCAGGAGCTGCAGCAGCTCACCCCACTGGCCGTGAGCGGGCATCCAGGGCGCCACGATCACCCCGCCGGGGCGGGTCTGCTCCACCCACGCGTACGGGATGTCCCGCACGCCGCACGTCACGTGGACCCGGTCGTAGGCGGTGCCCCGGAAGTGGCCGTGGGTGCCGTCGCCGGTGACCACGTTGACGGTGCCCCGGCCGCAGTACGCGAGGTTGTCCCTGGCCTGGGCGGCGATCCTCTCGTCGACCTCCAGAGTGGTCACGCGGCCGGCCGCGCCGGTCCGCCAGTCGAGCATCGCGGCGGTCCATCCCGTGCCGGTGCCGATCTCCAGGACGTCCTGCTGGTGCTCGTGGTCCTTGGTGAGGTTGAGCAGCCGCAGCATCTGCAGCGCGATGCGCGGGCACGACAGCGAGGAGGTGGCGGGGGCGGCGATGTCGTCGATCTGGGCAGCGCCGTCGCCCCGCTGGGTGACGATGGTGGTGTCGCTGTAGAGGGCCTCCCACCAGTGTGCGGGGGCGGCGTCGCGGTCGATCAGGTGCGGTTGCCGGTTGTCTCGCGGCTCGGCCCAGGCCCGGGTCGGCACGAAGGGGTACCGCGGGACGGTCTGCAGTGCGGCCAGCCATGCTTGGCTGTCGTGTTCGCCCGGGTTCAGGACGCGTTCCTGGATGAGGTGGGCCGCCAGGGTCCGGGCATGCATCATCGTGTGCATGTCAGCCCTTTCGCTGATGCGGGTGGCCGCGCCCGGCCATCTCCGGCCATAACTCAGTGGTGGGCATGCCTGTCCTCGCCTTCTTCGGGGGCGTGCCGGGTGGTCCCGTCACGGGAGCCGAAGCTCCGGAAGCGCGCCGCCGGCGGCCGGCGCGCAACCGCAGCCTCAGCGCCGCGCCTCGCGAAGCTTGGCGAGCAGGCCGGGTAGCTCGTCCGGTAGGAGCCGGACCTCGCGGGCCTTGGAGCCTTCGCTCGGCCCCACCACGTTCCTGCTCTCCAGCAGGTCCATCAGGCGGCCGGCCTTGGCGAACCCGACGCGCAGCTTGCGCTGGAGCATGGAGGTGGACCCGAACTGCGTGGTGACGATCAGCTCGGCCGCCTGCACCAGCAGGTCGAGGTCGTCGCCGATCTCCTCGTCGATCTCCTTCTTGGCGGTCGCCACGGCGGCCACGTCGTCGCGGTACTCGGCCTGCATCTGCGTC